>CALKTZ010000962.1 GCA_937997355.1 uncultured Planctomycetales bacterium
TGTCGCGTCGAGCCAGGTCGACGAGGTCGGAGTTGTGGATGATCAATAGGTCGCCCGCCGGTGAATCGACGGCGACGACCGGGATCGAGACCCCGGCCCCTTTCCTGGCCCGGTTATAGAGCCGCACGACTTCCGGAGAGAAGCCGCACGAGACTTTCACGAGGCTTTCGCGGGTTTTCATTTCGCCCTCCATTCGTTGAGTCCAATTAGAAATGCGGCTCGAAGTTTGATCAGTTGATCGAGTTCTTGGCGGGACCAGTCCCGGTCGCAGTTCCACCAGGGGCGTTCCACACAATTGGTCAGACGGTCTTTGGCGACCGAAAAGACCCACTTCGCCGTCGGGTAGTCGCGGCGGTAGCCTGGTGGCCCGGCGAGCTGTTCGGACTCCATGCGGTAGAGCATCTCGATCGTCAGGGCGTCGTAGAGTTCCTCGACGGAAAGCGGGCCGTGGAAGCCCATGCCCCCGAGCTCCGTTCGGATGTCGTCCCATTCGGATTTCGCCGCACGATCCAGGCGGTCCTTGCGTTCGAGGCTCCAGATTGAGGCGAGCGAGAGGAGAGGCGGGCTGGGGTACGGGAAGAAACCAGCGTATATGAGCCACTGGCCGAACCTGACGATGAGTCGCTCCATCATCGCGTTCTGATTTGTCGTCGCGGGTTTTTTCTTGAATCGAAAGCCTCCCGCATCGGAGATCAGCCGAGAATCGATCAATCCCGCTAAGTCCGCCGACGTGACCGAACGCTCACTCTCGCCCGAATGATATTGGCGTGCTTGCCTCGGCCCCGGGGTGTGGATGGCTGGGTCGAGAGGAGTCGCGGCGGTGTGAACCACCCGCCCTTTGCCGGATCCTCGGAGAAGCGTCCTGAGCGTGCGGGCTTCCTGGGCGTTGCCGAGTTCTTTTGGAAGGTCGTTGGTGATTTCGTAGGACTGACCATCCTCCCCCCTGATGACCCGAGAGTCGCCCTTCGTTTTTTGCGCGCGATTACGCCGCCTATCGATGGTGAGGCCGCCGACGCGCAGTCTGTTGTGTTGTCTTGGCTTCATAGAGGTGGGGGTGAAAGGAGATTGCTCTCCTCCTCCTTATTGCGCAACCGTGAATCCTTGGATCGAGAATTTTTGAGGGATTCTGTAACCACAACTCTTGTATTGCTTTGCGGTACAATGCACCTACGAAACCTTGGATCGGGGCGAATTTGCCGCGCTCCGTCCGGGAAGCCGTTCATTCCATCCCCTGGAGCTTGAGCTTCTCCAGATCGGCGGCCGAATAACGGGGTGGCCTCCCCGGAGTCACCCGGGTACGGACCTCCCCCCGGACGACGCATTTCGTGATGAACGTCGGCGATCGGCCGAGTCGCCTCGCCGCCTCGGACAAACCTATGTACACGGTATCGTTGCCGGCACTGGACGTGGTCAGTTCCATGGAATCCCCTGCGTTGTCAGTCGGTGAGACTTGATCGAAAAGGGTCGAAAAAAAATCGAAGGCGTGGCATCAGGTGATTTGCAGCGTGGCGATCGGACGGATGGAGCATTGAAATCCCCTGTCGATGTCCGTCCAATTCGGTCTAACTTCGTCCGAGATCGTCCGAATTACCCCGGTTTTCCCTGGATTTCCCCGGGATAACCCACGAAACACCATGACGTGAGCATTTCAGTAGGTAG
>CALKTZ010000963.1 GCA_937997355.1 uncultured Planctomycetales bacterium
CACCCGGAGCCGCTCGTCGGCCTTCACCCGCTTCTCGTGGAACATGAAGTCGGCGATGGTCGCCTCGCGGCGGATCGAGAGATCGACCCCGTACAGGTCGCGCGCCCGCAACCCCGAGATCGCCAGGGCCGTCTCGCGCAGGGTCTTGCTGGGGACCGTGCCGGTATTGACCGACGCCCCGCCGACCACCGCCGCCTTCTCCACCATCGCGACCCGCTTGCCGAACGCCGCCGCCGTCGCCGCGCCGTTCTCCCCCGCGGGACCCGAGCCGATCACAATCACGTCGTATGGGATGGGTTCCATGATGGCGAAATCGTACCGCAAGCCGAATGCCAATCCAAGAATCCTCCCGGATGACGGCATCCCCAACCGGCGAAGACGCGAAACTAAGCGGACGAATCGGGTTGACGGCGGCGGACCGGTCTGCAATCATTGCCGCCAACAGCCTTTGCGTCTACCAAGGAAGGGAGACGAACGCGATGGACCGAAGTTTTAAACGATCAGCGACTTCCCCCCTGCTCCCTCGGGGCAGTCTCCGGCTTCGAGGGATCGTCGCCGCCTTGCCGGTGATCTTCGCCTTATCTTTCCCGACCGCGCAGGCCGACCCGATCGAGTTCCACTACGGCGGGGTGATCACCTCGGCCGACGACGGCACCGGCGTCAATCCCGGCGCCCGCTTCGACGGCACGTTCACCTACGACCCGCGGGCCAACCCGATGGCCACGCTCATCGAGAACGGGCATTTCTACACGTTCGGCCAGACCGGCTTCGCCTGGTCCCCCACCTCGGCCAAGATCACCCCCACCGCCGACGACACCTCCGACATGAGCCTCACCATCGACGGCAAGCTGCATGAATCCCGCCAGGGGGGGCTCGGCCTGACCGTTTACGAGGTTCAGAGCGACGACAAGTTCAACCCGAATCCGCAAACGCAATTGAACATCTACACGCCGGGGGGCGTCCAGTTGAGCCTGTCGAACCCGGACCGCGCGGTCTTCGGCTCGCTCGACATCCCCGACACGATCAGCCTCGCCGACTTCCCCAACGCCAAGATCACGCAGACGCGCTGGGACGCGGACCGAGGGGCCTTCCTCACCTTCGAGGGGACCGTCGACACCCTCTCCCAGCTCACCGTGACCGCCGTGCCGGAGCCGGGCTCCGTCGCCTTGTGGGTCGGGCTCGCCGCCGGAGCCTGGGCCGTCCGGGCGCGTCGACGAACATGATTTCCGATCGGCGCGGGTCTCCCAACCCCGCCGAAACCCGCGACCGAAGGTCTCAAAAGACCTTGTGGTCGCATCGGCTCGCGAAGTACCGTCGAGCCAGTCCCGTTTTCGCTGCGGCTTCTGGGTGAAGAGCATCGAGCCCAGTTCCCATTTTCACTCAGGCTTCGGGGATCACCTCATCGCAACGCCGTTCGCGATTCGGGGCGGATGCGCATCAGGAGATACGTCCGGTCGAATCGCGTTTCGGGTCCGTTCGCGATCACCTCGACGCGGCCGATGCGTCCGAGCGCGGGCCTGTCGCGATCGCGACCGAACAGGGCGAACCCCTTCGGTGTCGAAGCCGAGCCGCAACGTTCACAGCTCGCCAGCGACTTCGGGTCGAAGTGCCAGCAGGCGGGCCGGTTCAGGTAGTAGAGCCGCACCGCCAGGTCGTGCGGGATCGGGCCGAACGGCGTGGGATAGGGATTGCGGTCCCAGTCGTCGTAGAGAAAGGCGACCGGCTCGCCGGGGGCCAAGCGACGCCCGGCCGACTCGTAAAACCCCCACTCATTCCCCCGGCGATCGAGCCAGAAGCCCAGGGCCGCCGCTCGCCGGAGCCTCGGCGCGCCCCATCCTCGACGCTGCAACCGCTCCGCCAGCTTCGATAGCCCCAGCGCGGCCCAGATCGACCACGGGACCTGGGCGTAAATCACATAGTGGGCGTTCTTCACCGTGGCCATCGACAGCAAGGCCAGCGGGACAACCCCCCAGACCCAGAGAAGTCGGTCGATCGAGCCCGATTCTCGACGATCGACGAGCGCCCGCCCCAGCGACCGCCAGGCGCCGGCGACCGCCAACGGCGTCCAGGGGAGCGCCTGGATCAAGATCCCCGAGCCGTATTGCCACCACGATTCCCCCGCGAATTGCTCGGGCCTCGACGCGAAGCGATCGGCGACGTGCAACGTCCAGAGGCCCAACGCCCCCAGGCCGTGCCTCGCCACCATGGCGACCGGCCAGGCGAGCGAGAAGGCCAGCACCCAGCCCCAGCCGACCGGCGATCGCAACCGCCGCCAGGTTTCCCGGTCGCGATCGATCAGGATCATAGTCCCCACGATCGCCGCGATCAGGACCGCGCCGAAGCCGATCCCCTTGATCAAGAAGGTGAGGCCGAGCAGCCCGAAGAAAACTCCCCGCCAGGCGAGGAACCGCCAGGACCCGGTCTCGCGGGTCGATCGCAGGTGGTCGAACGCGACGATCGTCCAGGCGAGCACGGCGGCGAGCAGGATATCGGCCTCGGCGAGCCGCCCCCGCGTGACGGACCAGGCGGTGGTGGCCTGCACGGCCCCGCCAGGATGCCGATCGTCGCGCCGAAATGCCGGGTCGCCAGGAGGGTCACCGCGACCGCCAGGGACATTGCCGCCAGGGCCGAGGGGAATCTGGCCGCCGCCTCGCTCACGCCGCCGGCACACCGGCCGCTCGCGGCGGCCAGCCACCAGGGGAGCGGCGGCTTCTCCAGCCAGGGACGCCCGCCGATCGTCGCGAACCCCCAGCCTCCCGATTCCAGCATCTCGCGCGCGCCCTGCCCGACGAACGCCTCGTGATAAGTCAGCCGGCCCGAGCTTCCCAGCCCCGGCAACAAGGCCGATATCGCCAGCAGCAGCACGATCGCGCAAGGCGCCAATCCGCCCCAGGTACGCGACACCTTCGCCCAGACGACTCGCGCCATCGCCGGCCCTCCGCGACTCGACCCTCCTCCGGCCCGGATTTCGGATGATTCCTTTCATCCAAAGATCGGGGCGAAGGCTCGCGGCGGCATCCTATCGCAAACGCCCGATTGTGGCGATCTGGGATTCCTTCGGCAAAGGCATGCCCATCGGACGCCCCGGAAACCGTCCCGAAATGAGGGAAAACCATGAACAGCGAATGGGGGAAAACCTGTCGATAACGTGTTGGCGGGCGGGG
>CALKTZ010000964.1 GCA_937997355.1 uncultured Planctomycetales bacterium
ATACACAAGCTTGTGTGAATCTCTCCGGCGTGATTCGAGCGGATTCGGCGAATTCAGGAAGGGACGTCGGGCGAGATCCTCTGTCGCAAAATGCGGGCCGGAAAAGATTTGAGCCGAATCGAGCTTTTTGCGAAGCGATCGATTGGGTGCATGCAACTGTTGGCAAGGAGAAAGTCGCTTTTTTCGGGGTTTTCCGGAAAAATGATCTAGTGTTCCTTGGAGTGGAGGGCGTATACTTCCGAGAAGTTGGAATTGGAACGAGCGCGCGACGTCGGTCCCGGTTGGAATCTTTCGCCTGCATCTCTCGCCATTCCACTTGCTGGGCCGCAAGTTGGCCCCTTTCCCATACGACCCGGAAAGACGACAAGGGGTCGACGTGCCCTCGTTTCAGGAGATGACTGGTGGGCAAGAAGTTGTACGTTGGAAACCTGGCCTACCGGGTCAACAGTTCCGATCTGGAACAGTTGTTTTCGCAGTTTGGCACCGTCGAAAGCGCTGAAGTGATCACCGACCGCGACACGGGCCGCAGCAAGGGCTTCGGTTTCGTCGAGATGGGATCGGATTCCGAGGCAACGGCGGCCATCGATAATCTTCACGATCAGGAAGTCGACGGGCGCCGGTTGACGGTGAACGAGGCTCGTCCGCGTGAACCCCGTCCCGGTGGCGGCGGTGGTGGCGGCCGCGGTGGCTACGGCGGCGGTGGCGGCGGCAGCGGCGGCTATGGCGGCGGTCGCGGCGGCGGCAATCGCTATTGATTCCTGGGCACGTCCGGGGTCGATCAGGCAAATCAAATCACAAAATTCGTCATTCGCGTTCGATCGGATTTCAACAAATCGGCTCGGATGCGGATGATCGCTTGCCGAGGCCACGGCGGGGACACAACGGTCCCCCGCCGTGGCCTTTCGCATTGATAAGCGAGGTGCCCGCGATGCCGGGCTTCACCGGCGCGGTTGTGTTCATCTTGACTCTTCCGACCGGAAAGGATAATTGCGGATAGAGACCGACGACTGATTGTGCCGAAAAGAAGGATGGAAAGGGGGCAGGAAAGCCCCGTCGTACCCGGTAACGGAGTCGAATCCATGGCTTCCATCGATGCGGTAACGCCTGTACCAGCGGTCGCGGATACGGTCCTGGAGACGATCGGCCGGACACCCTTGGTCCGCCTGCATCGGCTGACGGAGGGGTTGGCGGCCCAGATCCTCATCAAGTATGAGGCGATGAACCCCGGCGGCAGCATCAAGGATCGCGTCGGCCTGGCCATGGTGGAGGAGGCCGAGCGGCAGGGCTGGCTCGCCCCCGGCGGCACGATCATCGAGGCCACCGCCGGGAACACCGGCGTCGGGCTGGCCCTGGCCGCGGCGGTGAAGGGGTATCGCTGCATCTTCGTGCTCCCCGACAAGATGAGCGGCGAGAAGATCCGCCTCCTCAAGTCGTATGGTGCGGAGATCGTGATCACGCCGACGGCGGTCCCCCCCGATTCGCCGGAAAGTTACAACGGCGTGGCCGATCGGCTCTCCCGGGAGATCCCGGGGGCCTGGCGGCCGAACCAGTTCACCAACCTCGCCAACCCGGAGATCCACTACCTGACGACGGGACCCGAGATCTGGGAGCAGACGGAAGGGAAGATCACCGTCTTCGTCGCGGGGATCGGCACGGGGGGGACGATCTCCGGGGTGGGGCGCTACCTGAAGGAGCGAAACCCGGAGATCAAGATCGTGGGGGCCGACCCCGAAGGCTCGGTCCTCTCGGGAGATTCCCCCAAGCCCTGGAAGGTGGAGGGGATCGGCGAAGACTTCATCCCCAAGACCCTGAACGGCCAGGTCGTCGACGACTGGGTCCGGGTCGGCGATGCCGAGAGCTTTTATATCGCCCGGTCCCTGGCCAGGCGCGAGGGGCTGCTCGTCGGGGGATCGAGCGGGACCGCGGTGGCTGCGGCACTCCGCTACGCCCGCCGGCTCACGGCCGACGATGTGGTCGTCGCGCTCTGCGCCGACACCGGCCGCAATTACATGAGCAAATTCCTCGACGATTCCTGGCTCGCCGAGAATGATCTGGTCCGGACCGAGCCCATCGCGCGCACCATCGGCGACCTGCTGCGAGCGCGTGGCCCTCGGTCGATCGTGACGATCGGCCCCGACACCTCGGCGGCGGAGGCCATCGAGTTGTTGCAGGCCACCGGCATCTCCCAGTTGCCGGTCATTCGCGACGGCCGATCCGTCGGCAGCGTCCAGGAGGTCACCCTCGCCAGGCTACTCCATGACGGGGCGGACCCCGCCAAGGTTCACGTCGGCGACGTGATGGCCCGCCCGCTCCCGCACCTGGACGTCGCCGTCCATCTCGATGAAGCCTACCGCCTGCTGATGGCCGGCTACTCGGGGGTCCTGGCCACGGACGGGGACGCGATCGTCGACATCATCACCCGGATCGACCTCATCAAGTTCTGGACCGGTCGAACCGACTGAAAAAGGAACGCTTCGCCCATGGCCGATTCGTCCGCACGAGGCTTTTCGACGCGAGCCATCCACGCCGGCCAGGAGGCAGACCCGGCGACCGGGGCGACCGTCGTGCCGATCTATGCGACCTCGACGTTCACCCAGGAAGCCCCCGGCGTCCACAAGGGATATGAGTACTCGCGGAGCGGCAATCCCACCCGCGCCGCGCTGGAGACATGCCTGGCGAGCCTCGAAGGTGGGGAGCGGGGGCTCGCCTTCGCCTCGGGCCTCGCGGCGACCACGGGCGTCCTCCTGACCCTGAAGCCCGGCGATGAAGTCGTGGCCGCGTCGGACCTTTACGGCGGTACGTTCCGCCTCCTCGAACGGGTCTTCAAGCCCTGGGGCCTGATTCCCCGATTCACCGACGACGTGAGCCCCACCGGATTCTCGAAGATCCTGACCCCCGCCACGCGGCTGATCTGGATCGAGTCGCCGACAAATCCGCTACTCCAGATCCTGGACATCGCCGCGTTGGCGGACCTGGCCCATCGGCATGGAGCATTGCTCGCGGTCGACAACACGTTCGCGTCGCCGGCGCTCCAGCGTCCGCTCGAACTGGGGGCCGACCTAGTCGTTCACAGCACGACCAAGTATCTCGGCGGCCATTCCGACGTGGTCGGCGGCTGCGTGATCGGCCGTCGCGATCTCCTCGAACCCGTCGCGTTCTTTCAG
>CALKTZ010000965.1 GCA_937997355.1 uncultured Planctomycetales bacterium
GGCCCCGATGGTCGGAAAACAGCCGTCGAGCAGGTGGCGGCCTGTCAGGAATTCGATCTGGGCGCCGTGATTGTTGTCGGTCGTCCACATCGAGCGAATCACGCTGATATCGTCGGCGCAATTCCGCAGGTTGGGCCACCAGTCGCTGATCTCGATGCCGCTCTCCCCGCCCCGCCCGAACCCGATCTGGAGGGGATAGATCCGGGCCTTCTGCTTGTCGATGATATTGTTGGCGACCTGCTCGCGCACATTCTTGAGGAACGGCGCCTTCAGGATGTTGGGATATGGGGATTCGCTCAGGGTCTTGCCGGCGTGCCGGGTCAGCTCGGGCTTGGGGTCGAAACTCTCCATGTGGCTGACGCCGCCGCGCATCATCATCCAGATCACGCGCTTCGCCCTCGGGCGATGATGCGGCAGGCCGTCGGGGGGCGCCCAGGCGGCGAGGCCCGCCTCGCTCCCCGCCCCGTCGGCGCGAGCAATGCCGTCTCCCCGGAGCATCGCCCCGAGCGCCAGGCCGACGAAGCCCATCCCCATGTCCGAGAGGAAGGCCCGCCTCGAATCTCCCGAGCTATGCGGCGAACGGTCTTGCATCTCGGTCGGCTCCCTCGGCTCAGCGGATGGTGACGAAATCGTTGTGATTCAGGAGGACATGAACGAAGCCCCCCCGGGCTCGGACGTGGCTCGCCGGGCCTCCCGGGGGATTTTGCTTCGACGCGAAGAGTTGCCCGAGGCTCTCCAGCGCCCGCAAGGACTCGTCCCGCTCCTCCGGGGTCGGCTGCCGACCGAGGACCCGTTCGAAGGCCGAGACCACGAAGGCCCCCCGCACCTCGGGAGTGTCGGCATCGCCGACCTCGCGGCCGATTCGCGCGGCGATCTCATCGGCGCGAGTCCTCGCCAGGTCGCTATTCATCAGGGCGAGCGCCTGCTGCGGGATCACCGTCTCGTAACGCCGATAGCACTCGTCGGGATTCGCCGCGTCGAAGGGGGTGAGCAGGGGGATGCGGTCCCCCCTGGCATATCGATAATAGATCGTGCGACGGGCCCCCCGGTCGGCCTGAGCCACGGGGAGATCCGCCCCCCCCACCCGGCCATCGAGCGCGCCGGCCAGGTCGAGGATGCTGTCGCGCACGATCTCCCCTTCCATGCGGCGAGTGTTCATCCGCCAGAAGTAGAGGTTATCGGGGTCGACCCTGGCGTTCCTCGCATCGAGACGCATCCCCGACGATTGCATCGCGTAGGCATTCGAGGTCAGCATGAGGCGGTGAAGCCGCTTCATGTCCCAGCCCGATTCCATCAGCTCGACCGCCAGCCAATCGAGCAGCCCGTGCTGGACCGGCCGCTGGGTGCGGAGCCCGAAATCGAACATCGAGGGGACCAGCCGCTCCCCGAAATGCCGCGCCCAGATGTGGTTGACCGCCACGCGGGCCGTGAGGGGATTCTGGCGATCGACGATCCAACGCGCCAGGGCGAGCCGACGCCCGGTGCTCTCTCGCGGATAGGGCTTCTCGCTCGGCTTGTCGGCGAAGGTGATCTTGGCGCGATGATGGACCAGGGGGCGGGGCGTATAGGCGGTTGAAATCGGCTTCGCGGCTTCTTCCTCGGCCCTGGCCTGTTTCTCCTTCGCAGCCGAGAGCCGTTCCTCGGCGGCCACGAGGTCGGTCGCGGCCTTCTTCCGCGCGGCGTCGAGCGACTTGTCCTTGGGATCGGGGGGGATCGCCGACAGGCCGTCCAGCCGCTTGCGCGCGTGCTCGATGGCCTTCGCGGCCGTTTCGAGGTCGCCGGAAGCATCGAGCAATGCCAGCAGCCGCTGCGCGGTCGAGGCGGCGCGCGCGGCCTCCCCCCAGGCCGGATTGGCATCTCCCGACTCGCCCCGGTCCTCGATCGCCTCGACCTTCAGGACGGCCGAAAGCTCGGACCGTCTCGCCTCGGCAACCGCCAGGGCACGCTCCGCCCGGCCGAGGGCCTCCCGGGCATCGCGATCGGCCGCGCCCGCCGCGGCCATCGCCAGGGTTGCAGCGACGGCCGATTCGCGCGCCTTGGCCCGCGCGGCCGGCGGCTGCTGATCCTTGATCGAGGAGAGGGCCTCTCGGGCCTGGCGGCCGGCCTTCTCGGCGGCGGCCAGCGCACGCCCCCCGGCGGCGGCGGTCAGCCTTGCGGCATCGAGGGCGGCTTTCGCCCGGAGCACGTTGGATTCGACTTCCTCGCGAAGCTCCTTGAGGATGAATCCGCGCTTGTCGGGAGACGCATTGGTCGCGGCGAGAGCGATCGGCGTGATCCGGATCGTCCCGCCCAGCACGGCCGGGGTCCCCGGGTGGATCGGCTTCTCCCTGGCCGGCTGCTGCTCGTCTCCTCGGACGAAGAGATACGTGGGAGTATCGAGGAAATCGTCGAAGACCCGAGGGATTCCATCCTTGGTCCGATCGGGCTGTCCGGGCACGCGATCGATCCGCACGTGATACGGCTCGAAAAACGCGCGGAACCGGTAATAGTCGGCCTGAGAGACCGGATCGAACTTGTGATCGTGGCACTTGGCGCACTGGAGCGTGACGCCGAGGAACGCCCTCGACGTATGCTCGACCGTACTCTCCAACCAGGTGTTCCGATTGAAGATGTTCCAGTTGCGGACCAGGAACCCCGTGGCGCGGGCCATCTCGTCATCATCCGGGGCGAGCTCGTCCGCGGCGAGCATCTCCAGGATCATCCGGTCGTAGCCCTTGTTCCGGTTGACGGATTCCACGATCCAATCCCGCCAATGCCAGATGTGGGCATGGCTGTAGCGCTGCTCCTTCCCCAATCCGTACCAGTCGCTGTAACGCCAGACGTCCATCCAATGGCGTCCCCAGCGCTCGCCGTGGCGAGGATCGGCGAGGAGGCGGTCGATCACCGTTTCCCCGGCGTTCGGAGATGGGTCGGCGAGGAAGGCGTGCAGCTCGTCGCGACCTGGCGGGAGGCCGATCAGGTCGAGATAGACCCGGCGCAGCCAGTGTCCCCGATCGACCGGCGGACTCCCCGTCAAACCTTTCGAGCGCCAGCCCGCCCGGAGGAACGCGTCGATCGGATTGGCGATCGGCTCGGCGGGATGATCCCCGGCGGACCGGGTCGGGATCGGCGGCCGTTGCGGAGGGCGATACGACCAATGTTCGCGGGGGTTTTCCGGGATCGCTTCCGTCGGCGCCTTGGCCCCCTGGTCGATCCAGCGCCTCAACGTGGCCACTTCCGCGGCGGAAAGGGGAACCCCTTCGCTCTCGGGGGGCATGCGCTCCGAGCCTTCCTGGGCCGTCACGCGGTCGATCAGGGTACTTTCATCGCTCTTGCCCGGCACCACGACGGCCCCGCCATCGCCCCCCTTGCGGATCAGTTGGCCCGCATCGAGGCGAAGCCCCCCCTTCTGCCGGATGGCGCCGTGACAGCTCGCGCAACGCGCGGTGAAAATCGGCTTGATGTCACGCGAGTAGTCGGGGCCATTCTCGGCCGGGGACGACCGGATCAGCCCGAATCCAAG
>CALKTZ010000966.1 GCA_937997355.1 uncultured Planctomycetales bacterium
CCCCAGTTCCTTCATGATCGCCTCAACCTTTGGGAATTGGGACTGGTCGTCGGATCGGAAGGCGATCTTGCCCGTGCGGTCGATCAGGACCAGGGTCGGGTAGGAGTGGACCCCGTAGCGGTCCGCGGTCGTGCCGTTGACATCCCGGCCATCTCCGACATCGATCGCCGAGATCAGCGTACTCTTGCTGAATTCCAGGAATCGGCGGACGCGGTCGACGTTCTCGCCGGCGGTGTGGATCGAGACGAAGACAACCCCGCCGGGCTCATATTTCTTGCGGAGCTTCTCCAGGACCGGGAGTTGGCCGACGCAGGGGCCGCACCACATCCCCCAGAAGTCGAGGAAGACGATCTTCCCTCGCAGATCGGCCAGCTTGCGGGGCTTGCCGTCGGTCCAGTCGCGGACGTCCCACTCGGGGGCGAGCTGGCCGAGCCCGAGGGGTTTGGCGGGAACCGCGTTCCTGGATTTCGCCTCGGCCAGGATATCGTCGATCGCGCGGAGCCGGATTTCTTCCTCGACATCGCCAAGGCCGGCCAGGAATTTCAATCTCTCGGCCGCGAGATTGTCGTAATTGATGTTCAGCCTCACCATCCCCTTCGGCAGATCCTTGACCGTGAAGCGACCGTCCTCGTCGGTGCGGGCGAAGCAACTCCGGGCGGCGTAAGAGCCGCCGGGCTCGACCCAGGCTCCTTCCAGGGGCTTCCCATCCGGGCCGATGACCTTGCCCCGGATCGATTGGCCGGGCTGGAGCGTGATCGTGCCGAGGTCATGGCGGGGGCCATCGCCGACGGGCCGGAACAACTTCCGAGGGGTATCCACCCCGGCGTAGCCCTCCTTCGTCACGACGGCGAAGATCTTCGGTTCCTCGCCGCCGGGGCGATTGATGGGGAGCGGCGGGAGGCTGACCTGGAAGCGCCCCCGGTCATCGGTCGTCGTTTCGATCCCGGGCAGCCCGCTCGATTGCGTCTCGCCGACCCCGACCTGAACCCGGGCACCTTCGATCGGACGATCCGCGTTGTCGACCACCCGCCCCGCGAGATTGCCGGCCGAGGGGGCGGCTTCCGGCAGCACGATGCGATAAACAAGCTTGTCCTCGAAGCGGGTCGCCTCAACTCGCCGGTCTTCTTGCAACACGATCAGATCGTCCCCCGCCCCGGCCTCGACCGTCAACTCGCGGCTCACTCCCGCCTCCGACTTCAGGAACGCGACGAGCCCGAATTTCCCCCCTTCGGCGGGGAGCGTCAACTCCACGATTCCTCGATCGTCGGCATACGTTCGCGTCAGGATCTTGTCGCCCTGCGCGAACAGCGTCCAGCCGGAGGCCGGCTTGTGGTCCTTGCCCCGCTCCAGCAGGAAGTGCCAGACCCGGCCTCGCCTCACGACGTAGTCCTTGCGATGGACCGGCCGGGACGGCGAGACCACGAACGTTTCCTGGGATTTGCCGTTGTCCGGCATCCAGTAGCCGGGCGGGGGGAAGAAGGTCCAGGCGCGGGCCTGGCCGGCCGGGATGTCGACGGCGAATGTCCCGTCGCCGCCCGATTTGATCGGCCGGATCAGCCCGGTGCCGGAGTCCCCCAGCATCAGGTCGAACATGGCCCCCTTGACCGGCTCTCCCGTCCCCTCGACCTTGACCGAGCCCTCGAACCGATATCTGCCGGACGTCTTGGTTTTGGCCGCTTCCGGCTTCGGCCGGGGTTTTTCCCCCTGCGCCAATAGGCGGGGGGCGGGAGCAATCGGCCTCCGGTCGACGGCCGGGACCTGGCCGGTCTGCCACGCCAGCAGGCTCCCGCCTCCGACCAGGAGGGTCGCCAGGCACGCCCCGGCCACGGTCTTGAGCTTGGTGAGCAACATCATCCGGGATACCTCCGCCATCAGGGTTTTGACCGATTCCGAAACCGTCCCCGCCGCGAGCGAGGCCGAACGCCTGGCGGTCTCGGCCGCCAACCCCGCGGGCAGGGCCGATGCCTCGGCGTCGGACGCCAGGGCGGTCGCCGCGATCGCCGGGGCGAGCCCGCGGCGCGCGAGGCTCCCTTGCAAGCGCAGCCTCCCCCGCGCCAGCCGGCTCATGATCGTGCCGAGCGGACAGTTCATGTGCCGGGCCGCCTCCTCGTAGCTGCGCCCTTCGAGGTCGCAGAGGACGACCGGCACGCGGTAGCGCTCGGGGAGGCGGTCGATCTCCTCGTGGACGATCGGAATCCACTCCTCGGCAGAGGATCTGTCGCGCGGCGGGACCTCGGGCTTCGCCCCCCGGCGTTCGACGTCCCGGCTCTGCCGCGCCCGGCCGCGAGCCCGCAGCGCGGCCCGGCGGGCGACCCGGTGCAGCCAGGGGCCGATCGAGTCGCGGACCCAGAGCGATCGCCCCTTGCGGGCGAGGATCAGGAAGGTGGCCTGGAACGCATCCTCGGCGTGGTGCTCGTCGCGGACGATCCCCCGGCAGGTCCGGAGGACCATCGGGCCGTGGCGCTCGACGAGCGCCGAGAAGGCGGCCTCGGCCGAATCGGCGTTGCCGGCGCCGAAGCGTTCGAGGAGCTGGCCGTCGGTGAGGCCGGTGCCGGTCCCCGAGTGGAAGAGGGTGCGGAACTGTCGCAGGGTGACTCGGCTTCGCTCGGAGGACATCGGTGGCCCCTCTCCCGCCTTGTTTGGTCTCTCTCACCAAGAAAGCAGGGAGGGGTCCGATTTATTCCCGGATTCCCGGAGAATGCCCGCAATTTCCGGGTACGCGGGTCGATCGATCAGGCGGCGGAGACCCCCACCACGACGATCTGGACCGGCAGGACGGTCGCGGCGGATTCCCCCTTCGGCTTGACGTTCAGCGGGACGACCACGCTCCAGAGGTTCTTTTCCATGTCCTGCACCATCTTGGGGGCGGCCTTGGCGGCGTCGGCGGGGGGGGCGATCAGCAGGAAGACCGCCGGGTGGCTGGTCCCGGCCGCCTCGGCGCTCCGCTCCTGGAGGGCCTTGCGGGCGGGGGGCTTGAGGTCCTGGTCCTTATCGGCGGGGAGGAGTAGCGTGTAGTCGCGGAACGGGCTCACGCCGAGGTGGTCGCCATTCACCGGCTGGAGGCCGTACCGCATGGTATAGGCCCCCTTGGCGATCGGCTGATCGCGGTAGTCGTGCCCTTCCGATGCGAACTCGAGCGCCCCGAGCACCTCCCCTTCCGCCAGGAACGGGAACTGGATCGGCCCCTTGGGACCCGCCGGCTTTTCCGAGGCGGGGATCTCCTTGCGGAGCCAGAACTCCAGCAACGGCGACCCGCTCCCGTCGACAATCCGATACCCCTTCTTCTCCAGGGTCTCCCCGATGGCCCCCGAGATCGAGGCCGGCGCGGGCTTATCCAGCGGCTCGACCTTGTATTCCTGGGCCTGACTTGTCGCGGTGATCAGGAGTGAAACGCAAAGCGCAAACAGATTCAATCGCATGGATGCAACGTCTCGAAGGAGGGGAACGGATGGACGAAGATTAGGTATTCGGCCGGATCGGAAATGGGGACCGGCTCGAAGCG
>CALKTZ010000967.1 GCA_937997355.1 uncultured Planctomycetales bacterium
CCAGGATGTAGCCGAGCCCATGGCTCGCGCCGACCGGCACGCCGGCCCAGCCACCCATCACCGACAGCCACATCGCTTCCTGGCACAGCGTCCGCGCGGCGAGGTCGTCCGGGTGGCGGTGCACGCGCGGCAGGCCGTCGGCCAGCATCACCATCGCCTGGCGCGACACCGCATCGGAAAAGGGCTCCGGCTGCGTCGAGCACCAGCGTTCCGCAGCGTGGTCCAGCGCCCGGATGCCGGAGGAGAGCAGCAGTTCCGCCGGTGTCTCCAGCGTCGCCGCGGGGTCGAGGATCACCGCCCGCGGCACCATCCAGGGGTCGAGGGCGCGATACTTCCGCCCCGCGGCGAGGTCGGTATAGCCCGCATGCGGCGCGAATTCGGCCGCCGACAGCGTGGTGGGAATGGCGACGATGCGCGGCGCCGGCGATGCGCCGTCCCAGAAGCCGGGGGCCGCCCCGCGCGAGGCGGCCGCGCCGATCAGCGTCCCGGCATCGCCGATACCGCGCCAGACCGCGAGGCAGGCGACCTTCGACCCGTCGATCACCGATCCGCCGCCCAGGGCGACGACCAGGTCGGCGTCCTGGTCGCGCAGCAGCGCGGCGAGGGCGAGCACGTCCTCGACCGGGCTGTGGGCGCGCATGGTGGAGAAGACGGCGGCCAGGCGCTCGCCGATCGCGGCCGTGGTCGCCGCGACCAGCGCGCCGCCCGCGAGCGAGCGCGTCGTGACCAGGACGATGCGCGCGGCATCGGCGATCTCGCGCGGCAGGGCCTCGGCCAGCGGGCTGGCGTGATAGACGCGGCCCTGCGCGGGCCATTGATGCAGGTGCGTGGCCATCCATCCCTCCTCGCCGCGCGAGGATGGGACGGCGGCCGCCGCCCGGCAACCTACTGCGCGGCGGCGAGACCGGCCTGGCGCGGCGGCACCAGGTGCTTCACCTTCGGCAGCACCTCGGCCTGCAGCATGCCGAGCGAGGTCTTCCACGCCTGCGGGCTCTCGACATAGTCGAAGCCGAAGACGAGCAGTTGGCCGAAGCCGCCGACCTCGTTGTAGATGCGCTCGATCTTCTCGGCGACCGTCTTCGGGCTGCCGATGATCCAGTTATGGCGCGCGCAGTATTCCACGGTGACGTCGGAATCCGGCACCGAGGGATCGTGCTTCAGGTAGTCCTTGAAGCCGAACTGCGCGAGCAACTGGAGGAAGTATTCCCCCATCATCCGGCCCATATGGGACCCGACCGACAGGCGCCAGGCTTCCTCGTCGGTCTCGGCGACGAAGATCTCGCGCACCAGGCGCCAGTCGCCGCGCCAGGGCGTGCGGCCGGACTTCTTCGCGCCGATCTCCACGCTGTCCCAGTGGGAGGCGACATAGGCCGGGTTGAGGTTCAGCGACAGCGGCAGGAAGCCCTTCTCGCCGGCCAGCTTCAGCGTGTCGGAATTCTTGGAAAGCCCGGCGACGCCGATCGGCGGGTGCGGCGCCTGCAAGGGTTTGATGTGCGGCTTCAGGAAGCCGAACATCGTGTCCGGCTTGTCGACCTTCCAATACTTGCCGTCATGGTGCCAGGGGCCGTCCTCGGTCCACATCTTCAGGATGATGTCGAGTGCCTCGCGCGTCATGTCGCGGTTCTGGCCGGACATGCCATCGACGTTGAACATCACGAGACGGTAGCCCATCGCGTTCACCGGTGAGTCCACGGGACCGAACCTGACCGCATCGGGGGTATGAAATTTGTCCAGCTCGATACCCTGGCCATCGGGGGTCCGGAGCATCGCGATGGCAGGGCCCTTGACCATTACAAGGGCGGTCCCCAGCGTTCCTCTTCGAAGCATTCAAGGAGCCGCCCGCCCGCCAGGTGGTGGAGGCGATTTTTTCGGACTTCATCCGTATGCAACGGCGCGGCTCCCACGGTTGCCTGATCGTGGCCGAGGTTGTGTAACAGGGCCAATCTCGCCACTTGAGGGGTCCGGAAGCCGTACGATCTTCTCGTCACCAATTTCACCTTGTTGTTGAGACCCTCCACCGCGCCTGAGGATATCTCGCCGCGGGCTCGGAACCAGTTCAGGATCAGCGGGCGGTGCGATCGGATCGTCCTCGCGACCCCCTTCATCGGCTCCAGACGCGATCGCATCACCCGCCCCGTCCACTCGTCCAGGAACTTCCCCGCCCACCACGCGCTCTTGTACCTCCAGAGCCGTTGGAACTCCTCCCGGAGCAAATAGGCCCGGACCGTCCGGAGGTTGTATCTCAAAAGCTCCGACAGCTTCACCGTCTGCCTCGCCGTCAGGTTCGCCGGGCGCTTCAGGATGCACCACCGCGATCGCTTCAAGACCGGCTCATAACCGTCGCGCCTCAGCCGCTTCGCCTCCTCCGCGCGGATCTCGTCGAGCGCCTTGCCGAACTTCTGCATCACGTGGAACCGGTCCAGTACGTGGACCGCACGGCCCAGCCGCTCCGAGATCACGTTCAGATAGGGCTTCCACATGTCGCTGCACACATGCCGCACCCGCTCGCAGGCCGCCTCGCCGAGCCCGTCCAGGCATGAACGCAGGCTCGCCTCCGTCCGCCCCTCGGCCACCGCCAGCAGCCGTCGGGGCGACCCTCCGATGTCGTAGACCAGTGTCAAATAGATGTGCCCGCGTCGCCAGGCGACCTCGTCCACGCCCAGCGCCGTCAAGCCGATCAAGTCCCGATGCACCAGGCCCCACCCCACGGCATGCTCCACCGCGCGACGGACTCCATCCCAGGATGTGGAGAGGATCGCGGCCACTTCGCTCCAACTCAGCCGCTTGGCCCAGGTCGCCAGGAACCAGCGATAGGTCGTGGTCAACTGATTCTTGCCGTCGCACCACGGCACCGCCTCGACGGTCACCCCGCAGCGACGGCAGTCCACCCGACGCATGCGATAGGCCAGGAAGACGACGACCCCCCACAAGGGGACGAACTCGAACCGCCGCTCCTCGAGGCGGTCGTACGCGGGGCCGCGGCGACGACACCCGGAGCAGATCGGGCGGCTATTCTTGCGAGGCCGCACGCGGACGACCAGGGCCAACCCACCGCCACGCTCCTCCAGACAAGCCGAGCCGTAGACGAAAGACTTGAACTTCTCGACGCGATTGAGGATCGTCTGGATACGCATCCTGGGGCACTCCCGGTTCCGATGAAGCGTGGTAACTCCATCTTGGCCGACGCGTGCTCCAGGATGCGATCCTTTCTCTCAAGGGGAATTCCTCCCCAACTCAGTCACCCACAGATCCTGCGGAAGAGCCGCATTTCTGGGCAATCTGCCCTGCGGCCCATCCACGCCCGAACAATGAAGACCGGCGGAATTAGGGAAATTGAGCTGAACTTTCCGCAGTTTCATGTATTCTGTCGCCCGACGGCCATGTTTATGCGCCGGTCTCCGCGATCAGATAGAAGTCGAAGCCTCGGCACTCGGGCATGCGGCTGGCCGGGGCAACTGGCATGAGCGATTGCAACTCGCCGTCGGACAGCACGCGTTGCGACTCACCCCCGTCGACGAGCGAGAGCGTTTGCCCGTCGTAGCTCAGGATATCGCTCTCCAAGGCGGAGAAGCCCCGACGGCCCTGACATAAGACGACGACAGAGCGGCCGTCGAGGTGCGCCGGGAGATACATAACACCGTCTTACAAGTCTTGAGTAGATTCGGAACGGGCAGCGCACGATCAAGCTTGGAGGGATCGTAGGATCGATGGACTCCCTTCCATCAGGTACCACACCTTGCATACGTCGCACGTCGCGAGGAGGCGATTGGGCAGTTCGGCGTCGGGCTGATGGATCGACAACTCATTCTCGCAGTTCGGATATGGCGTCCCCCGAGGGGGGATTGCGGGTTTCGCGGACGACCGTTGCCGAGAGGGTATCGCAATCATCGGTTCATCTACTTTATAGGTGCAAAGGCATCCTTGCGGGGGCTTCCGAACGCTCTCGCTCCCGGATGGGAGACGGCCATTCACACAAACGCGAGACTCGCGCGAGTTCATCCGTCCGATTCCGAACGCAAGCGAGTGCCATCCTTGTTCATCTCGCGGACGACCTCGGCCTTGGTCAGGTGCTTCGTGGAGATGGCGATCGCGAGGATCTCGACTTCCGAGGCCGCGCGCAGGATCGAGTCGCCGGTCGCCCCGCGCGTGTAGAGGGACACGAGATTGCCGATCAGGGCGAGCATCTGCGTGCAATGGAGCAGGTAGGTCTCGTCGATGACCGCGTCGCCCGATGAAGCCCCACGGCGGTATCGATAGAGATCGGGGGTGTAGTAGAGTTGGGCCACATCGATGACGTGGACGAACTCGCGCAGCTCCTGGACGAACGCCGGGGCCGCCTTGCGCTTGATCCGGGCCTCGATCGTGACGAAGAACCACAGGGCACCCGCGAGGAGGACGAGCAGATGGAACCCGGCGTTGAGCGAAATCAACAGGTCGGTGATCGTGCCGAACTCCCACTTCGTCTGGATGTGTCGCGCGAGGTACCAGATCCCGAGGAGAACCACACCGATCGCCAGTACCGAGAATACCCTGATGACGCGGAAGGGCCGGCTCGCTTGCCGTCGCCGCTGCTCGGTTACGGCCGCGAGCCGGGCAAGTTTTTCGGCGAGTCCGGCCAGATTGGTTCCCGGTAACCGGCGGTTGACATCCTCGGCGAGATTCCTGGACGTCTCAATGATCGTGCCGGCATCCAGCAGGTATTCTGGCTGTGGCTGGGGTTGGGATCGCAAGCCAAACACCTTGGATAACTCCGGCCGGCGTTTTTGATTTCGCCGGTCTGCGACGCAGACCGGCCTGGGACCAACGAGGATAGGAATCGGAAGTACTCGGGCTTGATTCATTCAACTCGGCGCGGGGAACACTAAAATAAGCCTCGGAATAAGCCTAAATAGGCTTCGAGATAAGGCTGAGAGCGGCCGCATTCGTCACGTCACGGCTCAGGA
Source organism: uncultured Planctomycetales bacterium (assembly GCA_937997355.1). GTDB lineage: Bacteria > Planctomycetota > Planctomycetia > Isosphaerales > Isosphaeraceae > CALKTZ01. The sequence continues at coordinate 4,944 of CALKTZ010000967.1, forward strand.
GTCCGAACTTCGCTATCAGCCCCCTCGAACGGGCGAATCGACCCGATCGACGATGGCGGGCCCGTAGTTTGGCGCAGACTCCACGCCGACCTTTCCGCGCATCCAGCGGAACAGGAAGGTGAAGTAGACGGCGACCAGCGCGATTCCGACGGGCCACCAGGTCAGCGCCACCCGCAACCCGTAGTGGTCGGAGGCCGAGTTCTGGGCGGTGAGGCTGTGGGAAGAGTCGAGGGTCGATCGCAGCCAGAACGGGTACTGGCCCGCGAGCGTCGCGGCCAGCATCCCGAGCAAGAACGCGGAGGACGACAGGAAGGCCGCGAGGTCCTGGCCGCGCCTGGGGAACCGGAACGCGCCCCAGGCCCCGGCGAGCGCGACGAACAGGATCGTCCATGGTCGCGAGATGAGGCCTGAGAAGAGGCCGGGCTGCACCCAGGCGGTGGCCGCCGTGGCGGCGACCCACAGGCCGAGCGACACCTTCCATGCCCTGAGGGCGAAGGCCACGCTCCGCTCCCGCACGGGCCCGGCCGTCCTCCACGTGAGGAAGAGGGCGCCGTGGACTGCCAGGGCCGCGAGGGTGAACAGGCCGACGAGTCCGGTGTACCAGTCCAGGATGCCCGGCTCACGACCGATGAGGAAGTTCGTGAACAGTGGCATACCCCGGAGCCCCTCTTCCTCGAGCGGGACGCCGCGGATCAGGTTTCCCAGCGAGGCTCCGAACACGATGGCGAGGACCGCGGACGCGAGCATGAAGACCGTGTCCCAGAATTCCCGCCAGAGGGGATGGTCCTGGTGCAGGCGGAACTCGATCGCCACGCCACGCAGGATCAGCAGCCAGAGGACGACGTTCAGGGCCATGTAGATGCCGCTGAATGCTGTGGCGTAGACATTCGGGAAGGCCACGAACAACGCGCCGCCCGCCGCGATCAGCCAGACCTCGTTGCCGTCCCAGACCGGGCCGATCGCCGCCAGCACGGTCCGACGCTCCT
>CALKTZ010000968.1 GCA_937997355.1 uncultured Planctomycetales bacterium
GTTTCGACTTCCCTCAGATAGCGGCCGAAACAATCTTCCAGACGATCCACGAGCCGCTTCTTCTCGGGAAGGACGAGATCCTGCCTGGCCTCGGCAAGATGAGCGAGGATTCGCGCGTGCAGCGGCCCCCGATCCGACGATGGGTGCTCCGAAAGGTCGAAGAGTTCGGAAAGTGCCTTCAGGAGGTTTTCCGCGACCCGCCGGCTGGCGATCGCTTCGTCGAGGATTCGGACCGAGGCGGACTGCTGGTGAAGGAGGTAGAACGCGGCCGTGAAGCACGACCCGAAAAAAAGCATGCTCACAAACAGAGTGGGGCCGGCGATCCGAAGGAACAGGGAACGCGTCAGCATGGGAATCCCGATCGTGCGTTGATCTCGACCGTCATCGCGATTGAGCCGCCATTCTCCAGGGCGCGAGGGAATCGACTTACGGAGTCGATACCGCGTTTCTTCGCCGGCGCGGAATGAGGGTCGCCTTGCCTTCTTCGGCTCGCATTCAGCCGGCCGGGAGGCTCGAATTCCACCCGCCTCAAGATATCTTCCGTGCGCGGCATTTCATCCGCAACCACCGAATTGTATGATAATGATCCCGAGCTTTCGCGAAGACGTCGGCATCCTCTTCGCGCAATCCCTTGTATACCACAATGCCGTTCTTGATGACGCGGCGGCCTTTGTTTCGTTACGATGCCTGACCGCGACCCGTGCTCTCTCCACGTCGGCGAGGTCGATCGGGTTGCGGGATTCGACAAGCAGCGTGAGATGATTCACTTTCGCGGTATTCGCTGCGAGGAATAGTCCGACAATGAGTGGCAGTAAAACGACCGATCTCGCGGAAATCCTGAGCAAACATGAAAAAGGTTTGCTCGACGATTGGCTCGGAGAGCTCATCGTCGAGGCCAAGGCAGGCCGGGGAACTCTCCGTGAAAATGAGTTGCGCGATCAGTGCCGGGAATTCCTGAATTTGCTTCTAGGGGCGGCGAAGGCCGGAGATTTCACGAATCTCCAATCCAAAGCCTGGACCCCCGTTCGGGAGATGCTCGCGAATCTGTCACGATCGAGAGGCCTCCAGGGATACAGCCCCTCGGAGACCGCGACCTTCGTCTTCTCGCTCAAGAAGCCGATTTTCGCTCGGATCCGGCAGGAATTCGCCGACGATGCCCGCAGCCTGGCCGAAACCACCTGGGCCGCGACCGAACTGCTCGACGGCCTCGGATTGTTCACGACCGAGGTTCACCAGAAGGCGCGCGAAGAGGTGATCACCCGGCAGCAGCAGGAGATGCTCGAGCTGTCCACCCCGGTCGTGAAGCTCTGGGAAGGGATCCTCGCGCTCCCCATGATCGGCACGCTCGACAGCGCCCGGACGCAGATCGTCATGGAAAGCCTCTTGCAGAAGATCGTCGAGACCGGATCGGGGCTCGCGATCATCGACATCACCGGGGTCCCAACGGTGGACACCCTCACGGCGCAGTATCTGCTCAAGACGGTGACGGCGGCGCGCCTGATGGGGGCCGAGTGCATCATCAGCGGCATCCGCCCCCAGATCGCGCAGACGATCGTCCACCTGGGGGTCGAGCTCACGGGGATCGTCACCAAGGCGACCCTCGCCGATGCCTTCGCGGTGGCCCTGGATCGCGTGGGACGCACCGTGACTCGCAAAGCGGCCCGATCCTGAGGAGGGATACTTCGTGGAACGTATTCCGATCTTAAGGATGGGCGATTTCCTGATCATCTCGATCCAGGTCGATATGCACGACCGAATGGCCATGACGCTCCAGGATGACCTGACGAACAAGATCATCCAGACCGGCGCGCACGGCGTCCTGATCGATATTTCGACGCTCGACATGGTCGATTCGTTCATCGGGCGAATGATCAACATCATCGCATCCATGTCCAGGATTCTCGATGCGGAGACCGTGGTGGTCGGGATGCAGCCCGCCGTCGCGATCACGCTCGTCGAACTCGGCCTGACGCTCTCGGGCGTGAGGACGGCGCTCGACGTCGAGAAGGGGATGGAACTCCTGAGGGCCGCGACCAGGTCCCGCAGGGCCGAGGCCGAGGAGCGCGAAGATGGAAGTGTCGAAGAGTGACGCCCTCGAGATCCGCGTCTCGGACGACGTGGTTCTCGTTCGCCAGGCGGTTCGAAAATGGGCCATCGAGTTGGGTTTCAGCCTGGTCGACCAGACCAAGATCATCACCGCCGCGAGCGAGCTCGCGCGGAATACCATCGATTATGGCGAGGGGGGGACCGTACGCCTCGAATCGCTGATCGACGGATTCCGAAAAGGGCTCAGGCTGATTTTTTTGGATAATGGCCCTGGAATTGCAGATATCGAGTTAGCCCTTACCGATGGCTATACGTCGGGCAAGGGCTTGGGCCTGGGGCTGAGTGGCGCAAGGCGTCTGATGAGCGATTTTCGCATCGAGTCGCGCGTCGGCGACGGTACGCGCGTGGAGATCACGCGGTGGAAATGAGCCCGCTTTCCCACCTCCCAGGCTCGATCATCATCGACGACCCGAGCAAGGTCGGAGAGGCCAGGCGGATCGCGAAGGGCCTCGCGCGGCGACTCGAATTCGACGAGACGAGCCTGGAAAATGTCGCGATCGTCGCGACGGAGGCGGCAACGAACCTGCTGAAATTCGCCCCGGGGGGGGAATTGATCTTCCGCGAAATCGGCTGCGATCGGACGGACGGCCTGGAGATCCTCTCGGTCGATCGAGGGCCGGGGATGGCCGATCTTGAGAGGTGCTTGCAGAATGGTTTCTCGACTTCCGGGACGCTCGGCGGCGGCCTCGGCGCCATGGTCCGGCTCTCATCGACGTTCGACATCCACTCCGTCCCGGGGACTGGGACGGTCTCGGTCTGCCGGTTTCTCGGCCGACCGGATCGCTCCACGGAGAGGGCATCACGCGTCGCCCCCCCCATCGAGCTCGGGGTCGTTTCGCTCCCGATTTCCGGAGAAATCTTGAACGGCGACGGCTGGTGCGTGCGATCCGAATCCGGCCCGGTCACGGACCTGTTGGTCGTCGATGGATTGGGGCACGGTCCGCAGGCCGCCCAGGCCGCGAGGGAGGCGATTCGAATTTTTCTAGGGAGAGCGGCCACGTCGTCGCTGGAAGACTTGATCCGGCTCACGCACGAGGCGTTGCGAGCCACGCGCGGGGCGGCGATGGCGGTCTGCCGAATCGACGTGCGATCGGGCTCGCTCCTGTTCGCTGGGAGCGGCAAGATCTCGGCCTTGATCGTGAACCCGGGGGACGATCGCCGGATCAATCTGGTCTCGCACAATGGGACGGTCGGCCACGCCATCCGGAAAATCCAGGAGTTTCGCCACCCTTGGAATCGGGGCGGCTTGCTGATCATGCATACCGACGGCCTCAGCACGCGATGGAATCTCGACCGATATCCCGGGCTGGCTTCACGCCATCCCAGCATCATCGCGGGGGTCCTCTTTCGCGATGATCGCCGCCCGCATGATGACGCGACCGTCCTGGTAGCCCTTGATACGAGGAGTGGAGACTGATGGACGTAAGGTCGCCACTCCTGACTCTGGAGGTCCGTGTAGAGACCGACGTGATCCTGGCGAGGCAACGCGCCCGTCAGATCGCATCCCTCATCGGGCTCCCGCTTCTCGATCAGACGAGGGTTGCGACCGCCGTCTCCGAAATTGCCCGGAACGCGATCGATTACGCCGGCGGGGGGAGAGTCGAGTTTTCCCTGGAGAACCGCCACCAGCTCATCCTTTGGATCAAGGTCGAGGAACGCATTCCTGGGGTGAAAGACCTCCAGGCGATCGTCGATGGGTCAATGACACCTCGAACGCTCTCGACCGCCGGAATTGCCAGCGCCAAGAGATTGATGGATCGCTTCGAGATCCAGGCCGGCCCGCAGGGGGCGCCGATCCTGACGATGTCGAAAACGGTCGGCCGTCGCGCCGGCCCGCTGACCGTCAATGAGCTTCGGAGCATTTCCAGCGAATTGGTGAAGAACACGCCGAAAAGCCTGCTCGACGAGCTCCAGATTCAGAACCAGGAACTGCTTCGAACCTTGCAGGAACTCCGAGACCGGCAGGCCGAAGTCGCCCAGATGCATCGGAAGGAACTGGAGGAGACCAATCGAGGGGTCGTCGCGCTCTACACCGAGCTCGA
>CALKTZ010000969.1 GCA_937997355.1 uncultured Planctomycetales bacterium
TCAAATCCCAGGACCAGGATCAGGCTCGTCGCCAGCGAGGCGAGCGCGAATCCCAGCGCAATCTGGCGAGACTTCTTGTAGTCCGCGCCCGGCATGAACGCCAACACGGCGCCGCCTATCAAGGGAATCAGGATCGTGATCACCAAAAGAGTCGCCATCAATCAATCCTCGCCGGTACTCGCCGACCTCGAAGATGCAAACGCCCGATTGAACCGGCCGATCAAAACAGGAGTAGAATCAGGAAAAAGCCCGCGACGCCCAGCGCGGAGACCGCGACATAGTACTGGATCAGGCCGTTCTGATAGGGAGCCAGGACCTCTCGGCCGAACAGGCGTGGAAGCTTGGCGATTCCCTGGACCAGGCCGTCGACCAGGTACATGTCGAGGAATTCACTCAAGACGGCGAAGAATCGCGTCGGCTTGAGAATCAGCCAGGCATAAATCTCATCGACATAAAACTTGTTCAAGGAAGCATCATGGAGGGCGTGAAACCGACGGGCGAGCTGGCCGGGGATCGGGCTCGGCTTCGCGTAGAGGACGTAACTCGTCCCCAGGCCGATGAGCCCCGCCAGAGTGCCGACGATCGCCGTCGGCCAGTCGAAGCCGTGCTCGCCGTGGCCGAGCGACTCGAATCGCCAGGTGTGATGCAAGTGCCCCTCGAACCACTTGGTGGTGCCGCCGAACGGCCCGGAGATCAGGCAAATCAGGCCGAACAAGACCGTGCATCCGGCGAGGGCGATCAGCGGGTAGGTCATCATCGGCGGCGATTCGTGGCCGATCTCGTGACCATGGCCATGGCCATGCCCGCCGTGATCATCGTGCCCGTGGCCATGACCGGCGGCCGGATCGACTTTCGGCGCCTCGGGATCATCGGGGCTGGGGAGCTTCTCGTCGCCGAAGAAGGTCATGAAGAACGCGCGGCCGGTATAGAAGGCGGTCATCAAGGCGGTGAGGACCGCCACCCAGTAGATCATGGAATAGACCCAACCGAGCCGGTGCGACTCGTGGGCGGCCGACTTGAGCGCGAGGAGGATTTCATCCTTGCTGAAGAAACCGGAGAGCGGCGGGATTCCGGAGAGGGCCAGCGCGCCGACCGCGAATGTCCAGCAGGTGATCGGGAGCCGGTGCCGGAGGCCCCGGAACCGCCTCATGTCGATGACGTCTCCCATCGCGTGCATGACGCTGCCGGAGGCGAGGAACAGGAGGGCCTTGAAGAAGGCGTGGGTGAACAGGTGGAACATGGCCGCGACGACCGCGAGTTGTGCGACATGCCCGACACCCGCACCCAGCGCCATGAACATGTAGCCCAGCTGACTCACCGTCGAATAGGCCATCACCCGCTTGAGGTCGGTCTGCGTGACGGCGATCTGGACGCTGGGAGCCATCGCGATGAGCGGCGTGGATCGCGCGACCAGATAGACGCCGGCCGTGACCATCGTCGCCGCGTGAATCAGCGCGGAGACGGGCGTCGGGCCTTCCATCGCGTCGGGGAGCCAGACATAAAGAGGCACCTGGGCGCTCTTGGCCGTGGCCGCCCAGAACAGGAGGAGCGAGATCCAGACAATCGCGTGGTCGGGCATCGCGTGGAGCGTGCTCTCGCTGAGCACGTTCGTATAGCTGAGGTCGTGCCTGGGGACGATCGACCAGAGCCAGAAGATCGCGATGGCGAAGCCGACGTCGCCGATCCGGTTCACCAGGAACGCCTTCATGGCTGCCGAGGCGGCGGCGGGCTTGGTATGCCAGAAGCCGATTAGCAGGTAACTACAAACACCCACCCCTTCCCAGAAAGCATAGGTGAGCAGGAAGTTGTTCGAGAGCACGAGCCCCGTCATCGAGAAGACGAACAGGCCGACCACGGAGAAGAAACGCGGATAGCCCGGGTCTCCCCCCATGTACCCGACCGCGAAAATCGCGACCAGCGTGGAGACGAAGGTGACCATCGACAGCATCATCGTGGTCAGGCCGTCGACCCGGAACTCGATCGGTACGTTCAGCCCCGAAACCGTCAGCCAACGCATGACGATCGTGGTTCCTTCGCGCGTCCCTTCCTCGCCGGGGGTCGCCGAAAACAGCAGGCCGAGCGAAACCAGGAAGGAGAGCGCGATCCCCACGACGACCGGCACATGGGCGTTCTCGCGAAGCTTGCGCGCGCCCGCGGCCGCGATGAGGCCGCCGAGCAGCGGGAAGAACGGGACCAACCAGGCACTGCGTATGAAAAAGCCGGACACGTCAACGTTCCTCGAATTGGTTCGTTCTTCGGATTTCCGGAGCGGCGTGCGCCAACTCGCGAGAATCGGCTGAAAAATCATGCGCGGATGCGAAACTGCTCACGATCGCCGCTCCGTCCAGGCCTGCCCGGGGTGAGCGGGCTCGATTCCCGCGGGGGTGAGCTGCGGATAAGATTCGGGGCCGGGGATCGGCTCGATCTCCTCGGCCTCTTCCCGTTCGAGCACCTCGTCCTTCACCGGACATTCGAGCTCGGGCTCGCGGATCTCTCGCCAGAGGGTGATGTCGAGCGACGTTCGGCGATTGTACAGGACGACGATCAAGGCGAGGGCGATCGATGCCTCGCAGGCCGCGACGGTCAGGATCACGATCGTGAAGACCTGCCCCGTCCAGTTGCCATGGTATCGGCCGAATCCCACGAGCGTGAGCGCGGTCCCCTGGAGCATCATCTCCGCGGAGAGGAACATCACGATCATGTTCCTCCTGGCGAGAAAGCCGAGCATCCCCAGGACAAACAGGGCGCCCCCCACCAGGAGGTAGTTCATCAAGGCGTTCAGGGCGAGGATCTCGGGTTCAGCAGGCATCGCGAATGGACTCGTCTTGCGGGAGATTTTGGCTCTTCTGGCTCGACAATTTCGTCAGGCGATCTCGGGAACGGGGGTCAGGCGGCCAGACCCGAAGGAGCGGTCGGGCCGGCGGGCCGGATCGGCAACTTGGGGTCGGTGATCGCCACCGCCCCGACGAGCGCGATGAACAGCAAGGCGCCCACTAGCTCCACGGTGATCAGGTAATCGGTGAACAGCGTTTCGCCCAATCCGGCGACGTGCGGCTTGCGATTCCCCTCGGCGTCGACAAACTGCGACGTCGATCGATTCGCGGCGCTGAAGACCCGGAACGTCGGGAAATCGGGCTGCACGACGTAAAATGCGGTGTAGTCGCGAGGAGGGAGAAGTGCCTTCTTCCCCTGGTCCGTGTAATCCGCACGGAACGAAAGGAGCGAGTAGACCAGGCACCAGAACAGGAGGAAGCAGGTGAACGTCGAGGTTCCGGGCGATCGGGCCGCGCGATCGTAGGCCGCCTTGCCTTCCATCTGGGCGAGCATGATCACGAAGAGGAACGTGACGATGATCGCCCCCGCATACACGATGACCGTCCCCGCCGCCAGGAACGGAGCCCCCGCCAGGAGGAAGAGGCCGGTCGTCGAGAGGATGACCGATGCAAACCAGAGCGCGCTGTCGATCGGGCTCCGACTGGTCACCGTCAGCACGCCGCCGAAGACGGCGAAGAGGCTGAAGACCATGAGGAAGAGCCCCGAAAGGAACGGGCCGGAGAAGCTCAGGTAGGCCGACAGGAGCCCGACCAGGCCGACGGCCGCGAGGGCCGCCCCGATCAGATGAAGCTTCCCGGGGCGAAGCGCCCCATGCCGATGCGGCAGCAGCAGGAAGGTGCCGATCGCCGCCAGCATGATCGCGACGGTGGGGAAGATCATTGCAGTGATGGAAAGCATGTCGATCTATTGCTAAAAAGCGTGTTGGAGGATAGTCGATGGCACGCGGCTGCTTGAGATCCGATGTTGGCGATCAAACACCGGAGGGGAGCATCTTGGTTTCGGATGTCGGGTTCACCGGCGGTTTGGAATACTTCATCGGCTCGGCGTCCTTGGTCGCGTCGAAGACCGAGAGGAGCTTGGACTTGTCGAAGATCATCTGCTCGCGGGTCAGCCCGGTGAGGTCGTAGAGCCCGGTCAGCTCGATCGCTTCCACCGGGCAAGCCTCCTCGCACATCCCGCAGTAGATGCAGCGCAGCTCGTCGATCACGAAGCTCTGCGGATACTTCTCGCGATCGGGCCAGGCATCGGGGGCCGTCGCGCCGACGATGTCGATGCAGTGTGCCGGGCAGGCCGTCGCGCAGAGCATGCAGGCGACGCAACGGACCCGGCCTTGATCGTCCTTATTGAGGCGGTGGACGCCTCGATAGTTCTGGCTCGGGACGTGCTGCTCCTCGGGATACTGGACGGTGATCGCCTTGTTCGCGAAGGCCACGCCCAGGATGTGCTTCCCCGTCACCGCCAGCCCGGCGAGGATCTGGGGGATATACATTCGATCCCCGAACGTGAGCTTGGGGGGTTCGAGTTTCTTCAGCTTGGGGTCGTCGAGTCGCACTTTCGAGG
>CALKTZ010000970.1 GCA_937997355.1 uncultured Planctomycetales bacterium
CGCGATCGACGGTGGGGACCGTCACCGAAATCCACGACTACTTGCGCATCCTGTTCGCCCGGCTCGGCCAGCCCTATTGCCCGCGCTGCGACGTGCCGATCGGCACCCAGACCTCCGACGAGATCGTGGAGAAGATCCTCCATCTCCCCGAGGGGGCGAAGGTCTTCGTCATGGCGCCGATCGAGCGGCGCGACAACGAGACCTACGAGGGGCTCTGGGACGAGCTGAAGGCGTCGGGCTTCGCGCGGGTACGGGTCGACGGCAAGTCGGTCGAGCTGGATGATCCCCCCAAGCTGAGCCATCGGCGGAAGCATCGGGTGGAGGTGGTGATCGATCGCGCGATCGTCCGCCGCTCGACCCGGAGCCGGCTCGCCGGATCGGTGGAATCCGCGCTCGACCTCGGGAAAGGGGTCGTCCACGTCGCGAGGGTCGACGAGGAGGCCGACGAGGCGAGCTGGCACGTCGATCACTACAGCCAGCATCGCTCCTGCGAGAAATGCGGCCGGAGCTTCGAGCAGCTTTCCCCCCACAACTTTTCGTTCAACAGCCCGCTCGGCTGGTGCCCGGTTTGCGAGGGGCTGGGGATCCAACATGGCGCCAATCCCGCGATCCTGATCCCGGACGGGAAGCTCAGCATTCGCGAAGGGGCGGTCGCCGTCTGGCCCGATTTCGAGCAGAACCCGGCCTTCGCCCGGATGATCGCCGCGATGGCCAGGGCCGAGGGGATCGACCTGGATCAACCGTTCGATTCGCTCGAAGGCCGACATCGCCGGATCATCCTCCACGGCGCGGGGGATGCCTGGTACACCGTGCTCGGCGATTCGCCGAAGCCGGAACCGGTGAAACGAGGTGCATCGAAGAAGAAGCAGGCCCCGGAGAGTACGACCCAGGTGCCGGCCTCAAGCACGTTTTCATTCCAGTACAAGGGATTGTTCCCGGCGATCGAGGAAGCGTCTCGGGTCTCGTTCGTGTATCGGTTCCGGCTCCAGGGGATGGTGGACGACGTCCCCTGCGCCTCGTGCATGGGAGCCAGGCTGCGGGACGACGCGGCGGCGGCCCGATTCCACGGGCATACCCTCGATACGATCAGCCGATGGTCCCTGGGGGAAGCCCTCGCCTTCTTCAAGGGGCTCAAGCTCACCGGAGACGCCAGGAAGATCGCGGCCGACCTCGTCCGGGAGATCCGAGAGCGGCTGAGCTTCCTGGTCGATGTCGGGTTGGACTACCTGAGCCTCTCCCGGGGGACGCCCACGCTTTCCGGCGGCGAGAGCCAGCGGATTCGCCTGGCCAGCCAGATCGGCAGCGGCCTGACGGGGGTTTTGTACGTCCTCGACGAGCCGACCATCGGGCTCCATCCCCGCGACAACGACCGATTGCTGGGGGCCTTGCGGCGGCTCCGGGATCTGGGAAACACCCTGGTCCTCGTCGAGCACGATCGGGAGGTGATCGAGGCGGCCGACCACCTGGTCGACTTCGGGCCGGGCTCGGGAGAGCAGGGGGGGCAGATCACCGCCGGCGGCACGCCGACCAAAGTGAAAAGTTCAACCGCCTCTTTGACGGGGAATTATCTGAGCGGACGGATGGGGATTCCGGTGCCGACCAACCGGCGCCCGGTCGACCTCGATTCCAAAGGGGGGCATCACCTCCTGATTCGCGGGGCGCGGCATCACAACCTGCGCAACATCGACGTCCGGATTCCGCTCGGCGTGGTGACCGCCGTGACGGGGGTGTCGGGCTCGGGCAAGAGCTCGCTGATCGAGGACATCCTCTGGAAGGCGGCGGCCAAGACGCTCCACCGCGCCCAGCTCACGCCGGGGGCGCACGAGTCGATCGAGGGGCTGGAGCGGGTCGACAAGGTCATCAGCGTCGATCAGACGCCGATCGGCACCACCCCCAGCTCCACGCCGGCCACCTATTCGGGGGCCTTCGACCAGATCCGCGAGCTCTTCGCGAAGATGCCCGAGTCGAAGGTGCGGGGCTACTCGGCGAGGCGGTTCAGCTTCAACCAGGCGGGGGGGCGCTGCGAGGCCTGCGAGGGGGCCGGCCAGAGGAAGATCGAGATGCACTTCCTCCCCGATGTCTGGGTCGCCTGCGAGGCGTGCGGCGGCCGGCGTTATACCGCAGAAACCCTCGCCGTGACGTTTCGCGGCAAGACGATCGCCGACGTGCTGGACATGACGGTCGACGCGGCCCTCGAACTCTTCGAGAGCGTCCCCAAGATCGCCCGCACCTTGCGGACCTTGAGGGATGTCGGCCTCGGCTATGTCCCGCTCGGCCAATCCGCGCCGACCCTTTCCGGCGGCGAGGCCCAGCGCGTGAAGCTCCACCTGGACGACACCCGGAAGCTGCTCGACGTGGTCCATCGCCTGGCCGACCTGGGGAACACGGTGGTCGTGATCGAGCATAACCTGGAAGTGATCAAGACGGCCGACTGGGTGATCGAGCTGGGTCCGGAGGCCGGGAAGGGGGGAGGAGACCTGGTCGCGGAAGGAACCCCGGAGGACGTTGCCGCCAGCACGATCAGCCGGACCGCGCGTTTCATCGAGGAAACCCTCGCCTCCGGTCCCCACGCCGAGCGGCCTCGGTTCGATCCCAAGGCCGCGGCGAAGGCCGCCCTGGCGGCATCTCGCGGCGGCAAGAAGGGGATCGTCGCCAAGGAGAACCGGAAGGGGGACGTTTCTCCTCAAGCCAGGTCGGCTCCCCCGGAAATCCTGGAGATGGAAGCCAGGGCTCCCTGGGAGATCGACGGCCGCAAGTGGCACACCGAGGGCCGGATGGCCCGCAACGGGCGTCCCGTGCAGTGGGACGGCGCGATCCTGGCGTCGATCGTCGACCGGATCGAGGCCATCGGCGGAGATCGACTCGCGCCGACCGACTGGTCGCAGCGCAATCTCGTGAAGGTGGTGGCGGCGGCGAAATCCGCGATATCCTTCCCATTCTTCCACGCCACGACGTCGGGAGAGTGGATCGTCACGCTCCGCTTCTTCGTGCCGAGGAACACCTTCAAGCTGAAGGATCTGGAAACCCAGCTCGAACTTCCGGAATTCCACGAAACCGATCCTCCGATCCTCTGCGACCAGGCCCGATTGACCGTGACCAACATCGCCGGGGCCCAGGAGATCGTCATTCCTTGCCATGCGCCGGCCGACGTGACGACACCGGCCTTCGACGCCTTCTTGAAGAAGGGGGTCGAGGCCTATCTGAAGATGGTTGCAAGCGGCGTCGTGGAGAAGGGGGGGAAAGGAAAGCTCAAGCGGGCCAGCGAGCTTTCGGCGTGAAGGGCCTGGAAACCAGGAAAAGGCGAGATTGAAGTCGCGCCGGCGGTTGCCGCGCGGCCATGTCCCCTTTTCGATCGTCGTCGGCATTGCGTATCATTGAATGTGTTCCAACCGTCGCGGCGAATCAATGGACCGCGGCATGATCGACACCAGGCCGAGGCCATCCATGACGCGACGATCTCGAGGGCGCGAAGTCGCCCTCCAGGTGCTTTATCAGCTTGAGCAGAATACCGGCATGCCCCCCGAGGATGTTCGCCGGTTCCTGGCTCGCCGGCTCCTCGGCGACAAGGCCCTCTGCGAATTCACCGAAGGTCTGATCGCCGGGATCAAGGAGCACCAGCCCCGCCTCGACGAGTTGATCTCGCAGGTCGCCGAGAACTGGCGCATGGACCGCATGGCCGCGATCGACCGGAACATCCTCCGGCTCGGCGCCTACGAGATGCTGATGCGTCCCGAGGTCCCCCCCAAGGTGGCCATCAACGAGGCGCTCGAGCTGGCGAAGCGTTACAGCACCGCCCAGTCGAGCCGGTTCGTCAACGGCATCCTCGATCGGCTCCTCCAGACCCGGGGGGAGGATGCGGAAACCGCGGCGACCGAATCTCTCGATCCGGGGATCGACGAAATCGAGTCCGGATCGGCACCGGCGAGGGGCGATGAGTCAGAGGCACCACCGACCGCATCCTGATCGCGGGGCACGCGAGCCCGGCCAACCGCCCGGGGCCGACCTGCACATCCACACCACGCATTCGGACGGCGCGTGCTCTCCCTGCCAGGTGGTGGTCGCCGCCGTGAATGTCGGGCTCCGCGCCCTGGCGATCACCGATCACGACACCCTCTCGGCGATCGAGGTCGCGCGTCCCGAGGCCGATCGCTGGGAGATCGAGCTGATCTCGGGGGTCGAGCTGAGCTGCGAATTCGACGGCCGTGAGCTGCACATCCTCGGCTATTTCGTCCGGGAAGCCGACGAGGCGCTCAAGGGCGCGACCGACCGGCTCCGCGACGGGCGCTGGGGACGGCTCGAAGCGATGGCCGGGCGGCTGGCATCGCTGGGCCTTTCGGTCGACCTGGAGGCGGTGAGGCGGCATCACCCTCGGGCCGTGCTCGGGCGACGGCACC
>CALKTZ010000971.1 GCA_937997355.1 uncultured Planctomycetales bacterium
TGCGTTCGGCCCGGGGAATCTCTCTCCCGAGTAATTGGTCGACGTTCCTTCGCCTACCTCAAATGCGTTGAACCAGGGCGCGCAACAGGCTACCATCGCCACTTCATGTTTGCACATCATGGACGGAAATGTCGTCGATCGATGGTTCCGGTCGTCCTGGATCTCATCGGCATCGGCGCTGCTGTGCCGAATGTCATGGCTTGGAGAGTACGATCATGAGGACGCAGACCGGGATCGGGCTGATGCGGCGGTTGAACCTGGGTTTGGTATTCGCGTGCCTCTTCCCGGCTTGCTCGGTACGAACCGTCGAGGCCGCCGGCCCTCCCAATATCGTCATCATTTTGGCCGATGATCTCGGGTTCAGCGACCTCGGATGTTACGGCGGCGAGATCCCGACGCCGAATCTCGATTGCCTCGCGGCACATGGGCTTCGTTTCACGCAATTCTACAACACGGCGCGCTGCTGGCCGTCCCGCGCCGCGCTTCTCACGGGCTATTACCCTCAGCAGGTGAATCGCGATCCGGCCGGACAGCGGCCGGCCTGGGCCGCCTTGTTGCCTCAATTGCTCAAGCCCGCAGGGTATCGGTCGTATCATTCCGGGAAATGGCATGTCGACGGCAAGGCGCTCGACGCGGGCTTTCAGCGATCGTATCGCGTTGACGATTTGGGAGATTTTTTCGCGCCGCCGATCCACCTGCTCGATGACCAGCCTCTCCCCAGGCCCCCGCAGGACGGCAGTTACTATTCCACGAGGGCCATTGCCGATCATGCCGTACGATGGCTTGCCGAGCATCAGGCCAACCACCGAACGAAGCCATTTTTCCTCTACGTCCCCTTCACGGCCCCTCATTTCCCGTTGCAGGCCCTGGCCGAGGACATCGAACGCCATCGTCACGATTATTCCGAAGGCTGGGACGTGATCCGGGAACGACGCTGGAAGCGCCAAAAGAGCCTGGGGATTTTCGACGGTCCCTTACCCCCGCCCGATCCGTCGATCATTCCGGGGTGGAACCTCAAGGAAGCCGAACTGCAAAAACGAATCAACCCCGGCGAGGTCGGAAATGCCGTTGCCTGGAACACGCTCGCCGCCGCCCAGAAGGCGTTTCAGCCGATCAAAATGGCAATCCACGCCGCGATGGTCGATCGAATGGACCGAGAAATCGGGAGAATCCTGGCCCAGCTCGAATCGATGAATGCGATTCAGAACACCATCGTCCTGTTCGCGTCGGACAACGGAGCGAGCGCGGAGCAGATCATTCGATCCGGCGGGCATGATCCCGCCGCATCTCCAGGTTCCTCGAAAACCTATCTTTGCATTGGGCCGGGCTGGGCGACGGCGGCCAACACGCCGTTCCGTCTGCACAAGCATTACGTGCATGAAGGGGGCATTTCGACGCCGCTGATCGTGAGTTGGCCAAACGGAATCAAGGATCAAGGCAAGCTGCGTCATACACAGGGACATCTGATCGATCTCGTTCCAACGCTCCTGCAACTGGCGGACGTGAGTGCTCCAGAAACCTGGAACGGGCAGAAACGCCCTCCACTTCCCGGACGAAGTTTGGTCCCCGCGTTCGGGAGCGATCACAACATCCCGCGCGACTTGATCTACTTCAGCCATGAAGGGAATCGGGCACTTCGGGTCGGAGATCAGAAAATTGTGGCAGTCGGCAAATCTGGGGAGTGGGAACTCTACGACCTCGCCAGGGATCGTTGTGAGATGCATAACATCGCTGATGAACAGCCGGAAACTGTGAAGAAGCTATCCGAGACCTGGCGACAGCTCGATAAAGAATTTCGAACCCAGGGACGGACCGGGCCGCGCATGAACGAGGCAACTCCCGAGAAAAAGCCCTGAGGATTTTGGATTCCGTGGGGGATTCTTCCGAAGATAGGATCGGACGAATCGGCATTGCGTGGCTTTGCCGAATCGCTACACTTCTTCGCAGGAAACCGGAGTTTGCCGGGCCGATTCGTGGGAGGGAGCCCCGATGCGCAGGATCGCCGTGTTGAACCAAAAAGGTGGCGTAGGCAAGACTACGACCACCGTGAATCTCGCGGCCGCACTTGCGCTCGAGGGGAAGAAGACCCTGGTCCTCGATCTCGATCCGCAGGCCCATGCCACGCTGCATCTCGGCCTGTTGCCGGGCCGGTCGGGGCCTTCTCTTTATGAAGTCATCACGCAAGGGATGTCGCTGAAGGACGTCCGGCATCAGGTGGCCGAGAATCTGTCGATTTGCGGCAGTCAGATCGACCTCGCCGGCGCCGAGCTCGAATTGCTGGGAACCGTCGGGCGAGAAGTCATCCTTCGCGACCAGCTCGACTCCGACTCGGAAGCCTACGACTACGTCCTGATGGACTGTCCCCCCTCGCTGAGTGTCCTTTCCCTGAACGCCCTTTGCGCGGCGAGCGAGGTCTTGATCCCGCTCCAGGCCCATTTCCTGGCCCTGCACGGGCTTTCCAAGCTGCTGGAGACCGTTCAACTGGTCTCGAAGCGGGTGAATCGCGATCTCAAGGTTGGCGGGATCGTCCTTTGCCTCTACGATGCCGGCACCCGGCACGGCGGCGAGGTCATCGAGGACCTGGAATCCTTCTTCGAGTCTCGCAAGAAGGGTCAGGTTCCCTGGGCCGATGCCAGGGTTTTCCAGACCCGAATTCGGCGCAATATCCGACTGGCCGAGTGTCCGAGCTTCGGTCAGTCGATCTTCCAGTATGCCCCGACGAGTCGAGGCGCGGAGGATTACGCGTCCCTCTCGGCCGAAATCCAGGGACGAGAGCCCGCTTCAATCTGGATCGAAGCCGGCCGAAAGGGGGAGGATTCGGACATTGCCCCGGTCGTCAACGACTCCGCTTCGGCCGCCTGAATTTGGGGATGAGAAGCCATTGGTCGATCGATTTCATCCCGGCTTTCGGGTGATATAGACCTGGCAAATGTCGTCCTCGGTGAGCGGACCGAACGCGACATCGACGTCGAAGCCGGCGTTTCGCAACAATTCCGGAAGATCCGATCCGAACTCGGTGAAGACGGGATAACCAACGTCTCCTCCCGGATGGCGAATCGGCGGAGCATGATGAATCAAAGTGCCATCCGGCTGAAGTTCCGAGCGCGCGAACGTCCTGGGAACTCTGGGGATCATGGGGATCGTGAACACATGCATCCCTTCGGGCTTGAGGACGCGGTGAATTTCGCCCAGAGCCCGGTCTAAATCGGGGACGTGTTCGAGCGATTCCGATGTGACCACAAGGTCGAACTGGGCATCGGCGTAGGTGAGCCGCGTCAGGTCTTCGGATCGAACCCCGTTCACCATCGAACCGGCTGGATATTCGGGGGAGTAGTCGGAGGTGCTCAGGCTGGGGAG
>CALKTZ010000972.1 GCA_937997355.1 uncultured Planctomycetales bacterium
GAGGATCTTGTGATCCTTCTTGCCGCCGTCGATCATCGTCATCAGCCCGATCGCCCGGGCCTGGACCAGCGTCAGGGGCGCGAGCGCTTCCTGGCAAAGCACCATCACATCTAACGGATCATCATCCTCGGCATAAGTTTGCGGGATGAATCCGTAATTCGCCGGGTAATATACCGCGGAGTACAGGATTCGATCGAGGCGGAGCAGGCCGGTTCGCTTGTCCAGCTCATACTTCACGCTCGACCCCATCGGGATCTCGACCACGGCGTGGAATTCTCGCGGGAGATGTTCGCCGGGATTGACGTCATGCCAGGGATGAATCATGAGATTTTTTATACCGCCCCGAGCGAGGCGACTTTGATGTTTTTTTCAAGCGGGTCTTGCCGGAAGCCGTTTTACACGACCTAATAATCTAGCCTACTATTCAGTAACACGGCAATAATCCGGTGTGGCCCGCATCGTGTTCTAAGTTCCGGTTTGTTCGTCAAAGTTCGATTGGCCCGCGATTTCTCGCTAACCCTCCGTGGTCTTTTTTCATCGCCTCGGTGTCGAGTCTGTCCCGGTCGCGTCGCGTCCGGCCGTCGTATCGATCGAGGGGTTGCCTAAAAAAAAGCTTTCAATCAATCATGAGTTTGCGACTTTGATATTGTTCGGACACGCCTGAGTCAATTCTCGCCGATTGCTCGCTCCGCGCATGCCGGAAGCATTGTTCCGATCGTGCCGTGAAGCTCCGGGGAAATTTCGTCGCGATCCGAGGAATTTTGTCCCCGGAGCGGCAAGAATTGCGAACAGGTTCGTGACTCGTCTCGTCGCCCCAACCCCTGATAACCGGGAAGGGGCAGCCCTTCCAACCTTGGCGGCATCAATCGATCGACATCCCTGATGAGAGGTGGCGGCGTGGATGATTCCCGGCGATCCAGCGTGATTTCAAGTCGAGCCTCGACCAGCTTCTTGACCGCCTGGCTCGTCCGTTTCCGGATCGTTTCCCCCCGGACGCCGCTCCGCGGACTCTCTTGCAAGCTCCTGGCGAGGCTGGAGGCGCTCGAAGATCGTCGCCTGCTCTCCTCCGACCTGATCGCCTATCCGATGACCTCGGCCAGGCCGCTGGCCTCGACCACCTACCCCACCGGCCTGACCCCCGCCCAGGTCCGCCAGGCTTATGGCCTGAATGATGTCTCCTTCATGAACGGAACGATCGTGGGGGACGGGGCCGGCCAGACGATCGCGATCGTGGTCGCCTTCGATAACCCGTACATCGCCTCGGACCTCCAGGTTTTCAACCGGCAATACGGGCTCCCCGACTCCGAGTTCCAGATCATCAAGCAGACGCCGTCGATCCGGTCCGATGGGGGCTGGGGGCTGGAAACCGCACTCGATGTGCAGTGGGCCCACGCGATCGCCCCCGCCGCGAAGATCCTGCTCCTGGAAGCGAAATCGGACTCGCTCGCCGACCTGATGACGATGGTGAATGTGGCCCGCCAGCAGCCGGACGTGTCGGTGATCTCGATGAGTTGGGGGATGAACGAGTTCGCCGGGGAGAAGAGTTACAACAACGTCTTCACCACGCCCGCGGGCCATCAAGGGATCACCTTCGTCGCCGCGTCGGGCGACGACGGTTCCTGGCTCGGCGCCTCCTTCCCCGCAATTTCCCCGAACGTGCTCGGCGTCGGCGGCACGCAGCTCTACGTGTCGAGCGACGGCACTTATCTGGGGGAAACCGCCTGGTCGGGAAGCGGCGGCGGCTACAGCAAATTCCAGGCGGAGCCGGGTTATCAATACTCGGCGCAGAAATCGGGCCTGCGCACGTCTCCGGACGTTTCCTGGAACGCGGCCGTCGCCTCGGGCGTTTCGGTCTACAGCACCCTGAGCGACAGCGGACCGGGGGGCTGGTTCTCGGTCGGCGGGACCAGCGCCGGGGCCCCGGCGTGGGCCGCGATCATCGCCATCGCCGACCAGGGGCGCAACGTCCACGGTCAGGGAACGATCGCGGGGGCGCAGAGCATCCTCTACAGCCTCCCCAATTCGAGCTTCCGCGACATCACCGCCGGGCGCAACGGCTACTCGGCCGGCGCGGGCTACGATGTCGTCACCGGCCTCGGCACCCCCTATGCCGATCGCGTGATCGCCGGGCTCGTCACCGCTTACAACGCCGGCAACGGGAATTACGCCGCCGCGGCCTCGCCGAAGCGGGTTCGCCGCCTGAGCAAGCTGCATGCCCGACGCCACGATGTACTCGCGGATGATTCCGGCATCCAGACCGGATTCACGGCGCTGGATTCGGGCGCTACCTTCTCGACAAACGGAGCTTCGACGACGATCACCATCACCACGATCCAGGTCACCACGATCAACGCGAATCAGGCCCTGGTGGTGACCGTCGTGAATAGTCATGGCCGTCTCATCGAGGCAGTGGTCGTCCCCATCCCCAGCCTCGATATCGCCGCGATCACCGATGGCCACACCATCGCGCCGATCACGGCCGAGCTTGTGTCGAGTCTGAACATCACCCCCGACGTGCAACGCGTCGGCCAGGGGGATGATCCCCAGATCCCGACCGCCAGGACTTCGGAAGACGTTTCGGACGAATCTCCGCTCCCGTCAATCAGAGACTTCTTCGATCGCCGAGATCAGGAGCGGAGCAACCGGCAAAAGGCCGATCCCGCTCAAGGGATTCCCGCCAATCTCGCCCCGCAAGATCCTCCCGCTCCCGCCCCTCGCCTCGAAGACCCGACTCCTCTCTCCCCCGTCGTGATCGAGGAAACCGAGGACATCTTCACGGGATGGGAGCGCGGGAGCGACCTCGAATGGTCGGCCGACTTGGTCCTGCTCGATCATTTCGCGGCTATGAATCGTCGGGATGCCGCTAGGAACGCAAGCGAGCAGGAAACCGCCGAACAGGTCGATGGCTCCCGCCGTGGCTGTCGGCGGGGCTCGGCTGATCCAGACGCGGGGCCGTCGCCGAGCGAGTCTCAAGTTCCGAGGCGCCGCGCGATCGGCTCATCGGATGAAAGGTGCCTCCAACCCCTTCCGTCATCTGCTCGAACGCGTTCGGTAGTCCGTCCCCATCCGGTAGCGGCTCGTCGAACTGAGGCTTGTACCTTTGGCCAGGCCCTGTCTTTCGCACTCCTCGGCTGGCTCCAGGCCAGCCCTCGTCCCCGCTCGGAACGGATTCGAAAAGATAGATTCCCTATCTATCAATTCTATCAATGCAAGATGCCGGAGAATCTGCTATCAATAACGGCATGTTTTTGCCTGAAAACTATTTGTCCGATACCTCCTGATCGATGATGGAGTTCTGATGAACTACAGACTCCTGGTTATCGCCTGTATCTCTATGGTGTCCGGGGTGTCCGGTGCTTTGCAGGCGAGTTCACTGGGCCAAACGATCGTGACCCTCGATGTCGACTCGCGAGTCAACGCCCTTGAATTTGATCGCGATGGTAAATCCTTAATCGCGGCATGCGGTCAGTTCGTGGGATTGCTCCAGGAGCCACGCCCGGGGCACGTGGTCCTTTGGGACTTGCGGAGTCGAAAGGCCCGCTTGGATTTCGATGCACATGCCGATGGTGTCTCCTGCGTCCACTTCCTGAATAACGGCGAGACCTTTGTCACGGGTAGCTACGACGGCGAAGTGAAGTGGTGGAACTCGATGACGGGTGCAAATCTCGGAGTTCTCAATCCAAAGATCGGGGCAATACTGTCACTTGCTGTCTCATCGAATGGGAAGCAGATCGTGTTGGGTGGTTGGTCGGGAAACCAGGAGAACATGCACAGTTTCGCAGTTTGTGATTTACCAAGTCGCAAAGTGATCGGGACTGTGCCGGCACATCAAGACGCAGTGAGTTCCGTCCTCTTCCTTCGTGACGATCGATACGATTCTGGAATTCTGACACTCTTCAACCGCTTCTCTCGATTGATCAAGGTATCGGAGGGATAAACTCGGTAGCGGTTTCTCATGATCATGCGAGTCTGGCGATCGGATCTGGCGATCTCACTTCAGCATTGCTCCCCGATGAGCAGAGGGGAGGATTCAGACTTTGGAATGTCGCCCAGCGAAAAGAGTTTTTCACCAAGGCAATGCCTTCAACGATTCTTTCCGTGGATCTCTCGCCCGGCGGAGATCTGGTGGCGGTAGCAGGCAGTGACCAGGTGATCAAACTGATCGAGACGGCGACAGGTCGTGAACGGCATACCTTGAAAGGTCATTCTGGTATCATTCGTTCGGTCACATTTTCACCCGATGGCAAAATGCTTGCATCCGGAGGTAGCGACGACACAATCAGGCTGTGGAACCTTTCCAAGTTCAGCGGCAAAGATTGATCAAGGGGCATAAAGTTTGCCCACTTTGACCCCTTGAAACCGACGATGCGGGGAGTTCAGCAAGTCATGGGGACACTGATCGCGGCGAGCATTCTGAGCCTTTTCTTCGGCGGTCTGGAATTTCAGGACAAAGCTGCCGGCAC
>CALKTZ010000973.1 GCA_937997355.1 uncultured Planctomycetales bacterium
CTGGGACAGGCACGCGGAGTACCGGCGAGCCAGTCCCGTTTTCGCTCCAGCTCAACGAGTTCGCGTTGACGAATCTGGCGATCCGTCATATAAGCCCGGTTGGTGGCCCCTCCGGCCGGGTTTGGCGCAAGGTGCAAAAGTCCAAAACGGGGGGTTTTGGACTTTTGCACCTTGGCAACGACGATCGGATCGATCCCCATGGAAGGCATGACGGCGTTGCGACGAAAGCTCCTCGCGATGATGTTCGGCGGCCTGCTGGCGATGGGATTCGGCGGGTGCATGATGCACCAGCCCGACGCCCGCTACATCTATCAGGATGGGCAGTTCGGCGTCATCGGCATCCCGCAGAACTCCCCGTTCGGCCTCAAGAACTATGAGAAACAGGCCAAGGCTCTGATGGCCAAGCATTTCCCCGAGGGTTACGAGGTCGTCCGCGCCGAGGAGGTCGTCGAAGGGCAGCGGGTCCTCGACCGGAACCGAACCTCGCAGCTTGAAACCGAACCCACCATCGATGCGCTCAACCAGAAGATCAAGCTGGGCAGGCTGGCGGAATCCACCTCAACCCAGCAGAAGGACTCGGTCGCCATCACCGAGAGCCGGATCATCTACAAGAAACGATCGCTCGAAATCCCCCCCGGCCTGGACGGCTTCTCCGCCCAGGCGACCCTGGCCCCCGAACTGTATCTCGACCCCAACGAGTTGATGCGCGCCCGGAACCAGTTCGAAATCGCCGAGGCCAAAAAAGGGAAGAGCACGACCACCGTGGTCTCGACCCCTCCAGGAGCCCCCGCCAAGACGGCCGACGCCTCGGCGCAAAAAGCCTCGGCCGAAGTTAAGAAATGACCTGTTTGGCACTTACGCTTATTCCTTCCCTTCCTTGAAAGTCGCATTCCGTCATACGATCCGGGCGACGTGCCATGCACTGTCACAAAGCTGAATGAGTGGACGTATTCATCCCCAAGAGGCGAAGAAGCCCTCACCCTCCGGCGGATGCTCACGGCCATTCTCTCGCTACGGACGCGAACCTCTCCGGGATTGCTGTGTCCAGGGATGGCAATGTCGGTCGACGGCGGATTGGAATGCCGACGACCATTCAACGGCTCACCGGTTCGTTGATCGAATCGATATGTTCGATCCGCTTCGGTGCCACTTTCGATCCAATCACTTCATTCAAATGAGGGGAGGTCTTGAGATGATCCAGACCTTACGGAAGCCGAAATTGCGGACGCCTCCCCAAAATGCGGGGCGCGTCCAGCCCTTGGAATCCTCGAACCGATCGATCCGCCGCGATGCTCCCTCGACGCACGACCATGACCCGGCCGTGCTCGCGACATCGCTCCGGGATGTGTCCGTCGCGGCGCATCGGGCGCTCAAGATGGGACTCGATGACTCCGTGAGAGGCTGCCTGACCGCCCAGATCGATTGGATCGAACGCGGATTCCGCGAGCTTGGTCTCGACGAACTGGCCCGCTTCGCCGGAAACCTGAAGCGAAAAGTCGAAGGCGCGGCCGCCGCGCCCCCGAAAGTCTGAACGGAACCAGGGACTGGCTCGGAACAAAGTGACGTGCCCGTCCCTCTTTCCGCGCGACGTGGAACAGGCAACGGCTCTACTGAGCGCGAAACTCGTATACCGCCGTGTTCAAAAAATTCAAGAAGGGGAGGGCGCCGGTGCCTTGGCGTCCTCGGCCTGATCTTTGTTTTGGGCCTTATCCTTGGTGGTCTCGCTCTCCTTCGGCTTTTCGCCGGTCACCACCTCGCGCAGGGTTTCGCGGAACTGATTCTCGAACCGGGGTCCTCCGCCGACGAAGAGGCGGGCAACCGTGCCATCTCGCTGGACGATGACAGTTTGCGGGATCGCGACCGCGCCGTATTTGTTGGCCACAATCCCGTCGCGGTCGAGGGCCACCGTCAGCTTGAGCTTGTGCCGTTCGAGGATCGGGGTGATTTGCTGGGCCGGTTCCTGGAGGTTGACGGCGATCAGCTGCACGTCGAGCTTCTGATCCTGTAGCTCGCGGACGACCCGGTCGACCTGCGGCATGGTTTGCATGCAGGGGCCGCACCAGGTGGCCCAGAAGTCGAGGACGATCACCTTTCCCTTGTTCTTGGCCAGGTCGAATTTGCCGCCGCCGAGGAGGTCGAGCGCGAACGGGGGGGCGGGCTTGCCGACCATGGTCGATTCGAGCCCCGAGGCCCCCGCGCCGTCGCCCCCGCTTTCGTCCGAGTCCTTGGGCTCGGGGGCGTTTTGCAGCTTCCACGTCTGGTAGAGGAGCCTTGAGGCCGCCTGCTCGATCGCGCCGCCGAACAGGATCACGTCGACCTCGGAGTCTGGGGCGCGGACGACCCCCAGGACGTCGCTCTTGCCGGAGAGGGTGCCGGCCGAGCAGGCGTCGGCGAGGAAGGTCATCCGGCTGCCGTCTCGTCGGACGATCTGGACGCGCGTGGCGCCGGGCTCCTCGGCCTCGGCGGCCCTGGCCCTGGAGGGGTCGGTCTCGTCGGCGTGCAGCCAGATGATCCGGGCGATCCGGTTCCTCGGCAGTTTCCTGGGTTCGAGGCGAAGCTCGACTTCGAGCGTCTGGTCGTCCATGCTGAGGATGCGGCCGCGCAGATAGTCTCCTTCCCGGGAGCGGATCAGGTGGGTGGGGGGGCTCCCCTTTTGCATCCGGGGGAGGGTCATGAGCCGGTCTCGCTTGGTCTTGGTGACGCGCGCGACGGGGGGCAATTCGGTCGCCAGCTCGACGGCCTTGACCTTGTCGTGAGGGACGAAGGTGCTGTCGGAAAGGGGGGTCTTGAAGGAGACCCCGGCCTCGTCGATCTTGGTCACCTCGCAGGGGATGGTGTCGCCGGTGCGGAGATGCATGTTCATCAGGTTCTTCGGCGGCGCGGCCTTCCCCGGAGTCTTGCCGGCGGTGATCGCCCGGGCGAAGAGGGAGACCACCCCCGGAGGTTGCGCCGGTCGGGGCCGATTGGCGGCCTTCGTGGCGGTGACCGGCTCCCGGTAGATGATTCGCCCCGAGACGCCGGGGCGGAGGGAGACGCCTTGCTCAACGTCGGTGGGCCGCCATGCCAGGCATGAGGAGCCGGGTTTTTCCCTGCCGTCGGCCAGTTGGCCGGCCAGCTTAACCCCGTCGAACTCCAGCCTCCCGGTCGGTTGGGGCGAGTCGGAAACGGGCTTCGAAGCGGTTTTTTGTTTCAGGGTGACAATCGAACGGATCACCGACAGGGGAAGCCCCGGGGTTTCCCGAATCCCTGGCACTTTCAGGAGGACCTGGCCGTTCTCGATCTTGAGGATTTCGCCGCCGAGTCGGGAGCCATCGTGACACATCGCGCGGAGCGGCCGATCGGCCTCGGATTGCGCATCCGCGCCGGCGGCGGGGCTGGAGAGGAAAACGCTGGCGAGCTTGTCCACCGATTCCCGAGACTCCTTCCCCCCCGCCTCATCCTTGAGCACGAAGGATTTGGTGGCGGCGTCATAATGAGTGACTCGGCCGTAGGCGATCGAGCCGTCGGCGCGGTGGATTCGCGACTTCTCCGCCGCGACATCGGCGATCGGCTGGCCATCCCATTGGCCTATCCGGAGTTGTTCGAGGCGGAGATCGCCCCGAATGTTGGTCAACCTGAGTCCCGGGTAAACGAGGGGCTTGGGCCTTTCCTTGGGATTGTCGGCCCCTTTGGCCCTGGCGGCGGGAAATTTCAGGTCGGCGAGAGGCTTGCCGTTCGGCGAGAAGATCGAGATCCGCTCGTTTTCCTGGTCCAGAAATGCGACGAGATGGACCTTTCCCGGCCCGGGCGGGATCTCCTGGATGATCGCCAGGTCGGCCTCTCGATCCATCTCTCGCTGGATGATCAGGTCTCCTCCCCAGGCTTCGAAACGGAACGCGCGTTTGGCGGACGCCTCGGATTCGTCGACCCCCAGGGCGAAGATGAAGTCGAGCTTCTTGCGCCAGGAGAGCTCGAACTCGATCACCGCGCGGGCAGGGATCTTGAAGTCGCCGAAGAGGGTCGTGCCTTCACGATCGGAAACGATCTGGCCGACTTCTTCGCGCCATCCCTTGGTTGTCGAGATTTCTTGCCAGCCCGTCAGGCCGTTCGGTCCCATGTAGAGCAGGTTGGAATTGTCCTTCCATCGAAGGATTCTGTGGACGTTCCGCCGCTGGACATGGAGGGTGCCCATCCGCGGAATATCGAGCACGGCCTCTTTCTCGTCGAGGTTGACCAGGGCTCCGAAGAGGAGATCGCCGCCGGCCAGCTCGAAGCAGTATTCCCCGGCAGGCTTGGGCTGCTGGACCGGCGGGGGCCAGCTCATGTTGCCGATGACCCCGGTCGGGAAATCGAATGGGCTGGTGAAGGCCTTCCCTTGCCAGCGAATTATCCCGGCGCGGGGAGAATCCTTGAGTTCACCGCTGAGAAAACTGTCATTATCGAGGTAGAGGACCGGGCCGGTGAGGTCGGGCTTGGGAGGGGGATAGATGGGCGTCGAGGTCGGCTGGGATTCCTGCGGCGTTTCCTCCGTGTTCGCCACGGCCCCGACAACGAACTGTCCCTTCGCGGGAATCGCGCCGTGCGAGCAGAGCCAGGTCAGGACGACCGCCATCGTGCCCCAGAATCGTTGACCGCGCATGAGCCCCTCGAATTCATCGGCCCCAGGAGAGTTGAGGCGTCCCTTGGATTTTATCAACGCTCGTAGATCGGCAAGAATCGATAGTTGAGCGCCAGGGCCAGGAGCGACATCGACGTGCTCAGGCTCGGGCCGAGCTGGCCCCGAAAGCTGCCGTCGGGGAGCTGCGCCTGCTTGAGCTGCCGGATCAGGAGCTTATTCCATTTCTCCCAGGCCGCGACATCTCCCTGGAACAAGGCCTGGGCCTGGTAGTAGCGTGCATATTCGGGCCAACTCGAAGAGGCTTGCTCGATCCGATCTCGGAGATAGCCGAGGGTGGCCTTGTATTCCTTCAGGTCCTTGCGGCGGGCCACGGAGTAGATCAGCGTGGCGATCGAGCTGCGGGCCAACGACTCGCCGAATCCTCCGAGGCCGCCGGAATAGGCGACTTCGCCCGACCCCGCCGTCATCTTGGTGAAGTAGGAGACGGCCTTGTCGATGACCTCGTCGGGGACCTCGATGCCGGCGTTCCGCGCCGCCAGCAGGCCGACGAGGACCGAGCCGCTGACCGAGGTATCGGCGTCGTTCGAATCCGGAGAATAACGCCAGGCGCCGAACGGGTTCTTCTTCTGCGAAGTGATCGCCGCCCGAACCGCCAATTCCAGCGCCTGGCCGATGGTTCGCTGCTGAGCCTTCGTCGGTTTCCTCCCGCCCGCGATTTCCTCGCCGGAAGTCCAGAGCGTGCGATCGTCGACGGTGCCGTAGGCTTCCGCGAGCCCGAGCATCCCGAAGCCGTGGTGATACATGCTCTGGCCGAGGAAGCCGGTGCTCGGGTCCTGGGATGTGATGATGGATCGCAGCGCCTTGCGGATGTTATTGCTGTAGAGGCCGAAATTGGGGTCTTCTCCCGATGCGAGGAAGACCATCAGGCCCAATCCCGTCCCCCCCGGCCCGCTCTCCATGCCCCCCGACCATTCGCCCGTCGCGGTCTGGGTCGACGCGAGGAATTGCAGGCCGCGATCGTACATTTCGCGGACGTCACGCGGGACGACCTCGCCGAACCGGGTGGTCGGATCTTGCGCCTGCGCGACCGCCGGGGCAAGCAGCAGGAAGATCAGGCCGAGCGGGAGGAAGGATGAGCGGGTGGCGCGATCGGATTGCATTGCCGCCTCGGCGGGCGGGGATACTGACAGACTCATCGATTCTTCTCCACGATCTTCCGCGACAGGCGGGAATCGGCCAGGTCGCTCTCGTCATATCCTTGCTGCTTCAGGAACATGCTGTAGCCTCTCGCCTGATCCATCTGGCCTTCGAACGATTTCCAGAGGGATTCGTCGAAGATCGGCCGGACCTGTTCCCGGGGGAGCTGGGAGAGCTTGTACATCACGAAGTAATAGTCGAGCTGGCCGAGGTTTTTCGGCGCGGGAATCTCCTTGAGGATGAGATCCACGAGCTGATTTCGATAATCTTCGGACAGGCCGAGGAGTCGCACCCACATGTCCGCGACCAACTCCACCTTGGCCTTCCAGCGAAACCGGCGGCGTTCCTCCAGGAGCTTGTCGTGAATCCTGGACTGCTCGTCATTCAAGGTCGATTGCAACGTCTTGGAAAAGAGGGAGCTTTCTCGGAAAAGCCCCGCGCCGAGCATTTGCTGCAAGGGGATGACTTCCTGATAGAACTCGCCGAACTTCTGCTGATCTCGCTTGACGAGGTTGAACCGGACGCGTTTCTCCTCGACCAAATCGAAGAATCGTTTGATGTCTCCGCGTCCCGCGAGCTGGAGCTTCTTCTTCTGAGCGTTGCTGATCGGGCAGACGCCGTTCAACGAGGCGATTTGCAGGTCGAGCGCCGACTCCAATCGGAGCCGCGCCGTCGATGCGTTCGCGGCATGCATCGAGTTGCCGAAGACCCACTGATCGAACGTGGAGTCGTTGACCTGGAAATTCACGACGTTTGCCGCATTATTGTGATCTTGCGGCCCATCGTCGACGATATCGGGATCTTCCTGCGCGCGAGCGGGGAGAGCCGTCGCGACGAGCAGCAGGCTCAGCACAGCAAGGGCGATCCGCGTGTGGAGTCGGTTCGAGAGCAAAGGGCTGGTCCTCATGTGGCTCGACCGCCAGGACGTGCTGGCCATGGCCGAAGCTCCGGCTTCATCGGTCCCATTCATCTTTTCCCGGCCGACTCGCGCTTCTTGACATCGGCCTCGGCCGCGGCCTTGAGCTTGGCCTCGGCTTCGCGCTTGATTCTCGCGGCGTCGCGGGCCGTGGTCTCGGCCTCCCTGGCCTCGCGGAGGGGTTCGTCTTCGGGCGAATTGTTGCCGTTCTGCATATTGTTGGCGGCGAATCCGAAGTAGCGAAAGTTGGCTCCGGGATACTTCGTGAGACCTCGCCAGATCGATTTCTGGGATTCATTCAAATGGGGTACGACGATCGGATCGGGGATCGCCGGCAGCATCTGCGCGTTCATGAGGAGTGATTCGGGCGATGGGCACCAGCTATCCTTCCAGTTGGCGAACATGGCCGCGCGAATCTTGTCGCGTTGCTCGGAAGTGAGGAAGAGGCTTTCATCGATCTTGGCCGTGAT
>CALKTZ010000974.1 GCA_937997355.1 uncultured Planctomycetales bacterium
GAATTGGTCGAGCGATCGCGTTTGATTGGTCGGCTTGAGTGCCCGATAAATGGCGATCCGCGGATCTTCGAGATTTTCAATCAAAACGCGAGGCACGAAGTCGAATTCCTTCCCATCCCGTTCTTGCTCCCCGGACCGAAGCCCGAAGATCGACAATTGCTGGACTCATCGCCGCAGTTGAGGCTTCTCGGGATTCGCTCGAACGATCATGTTCCGGAAGACCTTGGGATCAAGGGTCATATTGAAGATTCGAACCGACGTATCAGCGAAAACCCCCTGAAACGCGTGCGGATGAGCCGAGCCGACGCCTAGGAGTGAGGGAACCGCGGCAGGATCGTATGGCAGATCATCCGGTTTTGTCCATTCGATCGGCTCGGCAGCCTCGACGGCCAGGAGTTTGTTGGCGACACTTTCCTTGATGTCGTCGAGCTTGCATTCCCGGCCGGCGTCGAAGAGTGTTCCGGGACCGCTCACCACGCGATACGTGGTTGCGGAATTGCCCGAATCGGTCCGGCTGGGACAGCGATACGCCTCCGGCATTTCCTTCAGGAGTGCCCGGTTGTGAGGGCTATCCCAGGATTCGTCGAGCTTGAATTTGTTGTAGAGCTCGGTTTGACCGATGTACGGCAGGATGGCGACACGCCAACTCAACAAGGGTTTGCCGGACTTGTCCCTGATCGCTGGCCTGGGCAGTGCATGGTGTTCGGATTCGTAGTTCAGCATCGCCAGCGCGATGTGCTTGAGATTGTTTGAGCATTCGATGCGCCTTGCCGCCTCCCGCGCCGCCTGGACGGCTGGAAGCAAGAGGGCGACCACAACCCCCGATGTTCCCGGCGACGAAATGCTTGGGATCGGTTCTCGAATCACGAACGTGGCACTGTTCTCGTCGACAGTGATTGCCATCGAGCTCGGGAAGAGAAGCCGCTTCAGCTCATCCTCGCTTGGGAGTTTCGAGGGATCGATTTTGAGCGGGATTCCCGTGACGGGGTTCCCCGCCTGCTGCTGGGCCTGCTTGATCCCGACATTGAAGGTTTCCAGGATGCTCGGAAGGTTGGCGACAAGGGCTGCCATGGTCTCGCGAGGATCGCTCACCGTCAGGAAGATGAGCTTTTCCGGAAGCCGCCGCGCCATGGCCGCGAACTCTCCGCTGGGCTGCCATGTCCGCTCCGGATTCTTCCCACCCAAAGCGAGCACGCGCTCGGCGCCCTTTGTCGTCAAACTGAAGATCAACTGATCTTTCCCGAGGATCAGTGTCGGGTTGAAGATAGCTCGAATCTGCGGTGGGAGAGTTCCTCCGGAGATTTCGAGGAGGTAGGCGTGTTCCGGTTTTTCGAGCTTTCGCAAGGAGACGACCGGAGCAGGCAATCCCCCCCGGGCCGTCGCGGATTCGCCTCGAAAGCGGTCCTTGAGGACGCGATTCAACGAGTCGATGATGGAATCAATTTTTTTCGACAAAGCGTCGAAATCGCGGACCTGGAGCGCGAGGGTCAATCCGGAATATCCGTTCAACAACATCAAGCCGGGGTCCTGGATCTGGGGTGGACCAACCGGCTGGTTGTAGAAGGCGAGTCGAGGTCCCAGCAATGGAATCAGGCCATTGCGAAGGCCCACCCCCAGAATCTGGGAGGCGAACGTTTCGAAGGCGACAACGCTCTGCGCACCGACGGGGGAGCTTTGCTTTACCAGATTGATGACCTGATCATAGAATGTCGCCGCATCGAGCGAAATCACGCTGAAACTGTTTTGATTCTGGGGAATCGGCGGGAGCGAGCCAATGTCGAAAGTCGGCTGATCGAAGAACTTGAGCACTCCCTGTCGAGGCGTTGACATGACGGCCCGGAACTTGCCCAGCAACGCGTTATCCTGAATCCCCCAGCGCAGATCAAACCGTCGGACCCCGTTCCAACCGAATTGATCTGCATTCGAAGAGAGTTGGGGGAGTTTGTCGAAGTCGACGAATACGCGAGCGATGGAAATAAATCCCTCTTCAGACTTCGCCAATTCGGCCCGGATTGTGTTTTCGAGGGCGCTTGGTTTTTTCCCATCAAGGGTGTCGAGGATCGAATCCGCCATTTCCTTCTGGGTGAGGACGAGATCTCCCTTCTCGAACCACCAATAGTCTTCTTCCCCGAGCGATCGAAGGGATCGTCCTCCCTTTTCGACCGTCGAGGCTTTGGGAGTATCCTGACCTCGGGGAGCGGCACGGTCATTGGCGGACGCGACAATCTCCAGGAATCGGCGGACTTCCGGCCGATCGCCGTTGCGAATCACCAGGACGATTCTGGGATTGTGCGTATCACCGGTCGCGGCGAGCACAAAACCTTCTCTCGCGATGAATTTCAGGAGGGAGAGCGAGTCGGAGCCCTTTACCCGATGTTCGGAGTCAACCGACTCCTGCGCGAGCCCGATCCCTTGATCGATCAGGTCTTCGAGGAGGACGCCTAGCTTCGTCTGGTAAAGCAGCTTGTAAGCCGAGGATTCCTTCCAGGCGGCTTCATGGGCCGCAAGGCCGTCGAATTCGGCCAGGAAGAAAAGCTGATCTCGCGGAACATAGCGAGCCAGAGGTGCGGATTGTTCAACCGGTTTCGCGGGTTCTTGAGCCCTCGAGAGAGAGGCGGCGCCGGAAATGAACAGCGCGCAAGCCATTGCGTAAAGAGGGCCTGTGGCGAACCGATGCCCTCCCTTCCCACTCCGTTGTCGAATTCTCATGATCCTTCCCTGTACTACGAATCCTTCGACTGGAGAATCCTGGCAAAGCATCCTCGGTAATGCTCGAGACCGGGGACCTCCATGCCCACAATCTTGGCAAAATCATCCCAGCGTCGGAGGCGCACGGCATCGTCGGCGAAGGGATTCGCCTCGAAGTCTCGTGCTTCCTCGGGCGTCATCGCCCCGCCCTGAAGTTGCAGACTCAAGACAGAGGCCGGTGACAATTTGGCCTGATAGGCTGCATCGACCCGGCAGAGATATCGCTTCGCCGGTACATGGAGTCGGACGGGCTCGCTCACCTCCGGGCCGAAGTGACGCGACAACCAGGCCTGCCCGATCACCTCATGGCGATCGTCGATCCCCTGATCCGCGAGGTCTTCCGGCCCGCCGTGGAGCAGATGCCCCACGTCATGCAACAGGGCAGCAACGATCAAGGCGTCGCACGCTCCTTCCGCTTCGGCCGCGTACGCCGATTGCAGAGCATGCTCGGACTGCGAAACGGATTCACCAAAATAGGCTTCGCTGCCACGGTTCGCGAACAGGCTGAAAATACGCTCGACCACGTCCATCGCAGATCTCCGCCTCATGATCCCGGTCGAATCTTTTACGCTTCAATCCAAATTCCCGCAATGCGGGTCATGCCGCTTTGAGTCTCGCCAATGACCACGCCGAATCGTTTGCATCAAACCATCGATTCCCATTGGCCAGGTACGATCAGGAGTTCGGAATCGCGAGTGCTCAATGCGCGATCGATCGAGTCAACGATTCCAGCGATTTCCCCTCCAGCGACGCGATGGCATGACGGATTGCATCGGGAACGGCCTGAGGGCGATTGGTTTGATAATTGAACACCACGAGGGTGGATGATCCCTCCGCGGCGATGGCCTGAAGCGCTTCGCTCACGATGATGTGTTCGAAAGCAAGGCTCGTTCGGCCGATCGTCGCGACGCGAACGCCAACATGGACTGTGTCGGGAAAGGCGATTTGACGTCGATAATTGTTCGAAGTCGCCGCGAGGATCGGCCCGGTGGTCACGGCCGGATCGGGATTCATCAGACCGGTGCGCCGGTTGTAGGCGATCCGTCCGGATTCATACCAACGGAAGTAGATCGCGTTGTTGACATGACGAAATGCGTCCTGATCGCCCCATTGCACGGGCAATGTGACGACAACAGGATAGCCCGCGAGGAGTGATTCCAGCGAGCCGTTCGAATCCGTGGACATGTTCCAGCGTATCCCATTCCGAACCGATCCTCGGCATCTCCGCTAATTCGATCGTACGGAATGGGATCCATTGCCGCCAGTTGGGTCTTCGGAGTCGTCGGTCACCGAGCTACAAATCCCGATGACCTTCTTCGAGTGGCAGGACAACCAGGAATCGGAGAATCAAGGGTTGGCCGAAGCCGAGAGAGGTTTTGAGCCCTTGAATACCTTTTCGAGTGCCTGTTCGATCGAAGCACCTCGAAGGTCGAGGCGGATCACGTTCCCTTCGGGATCGATCAGGAAGTTGGCCGGAATCGAGGCGACGCCGAAGGCTTCCACGATATCCGAATTGGAACTGCTATTATGGACCTGGGGCCAAGGAAGCTTGCGGGCCTTGACGAAATCGGCAACCGCGCCCCGTGTTTCGTCGAGACTCACGGCGATGATCTCCAGACCGGCGGCGTGATATTTTTCGTAGGCTCGCTGAAGCCGGGGCAATTCCACAATGCAGGGGCCGCACCAGGTGGCCCAGAAATCGACGAGGACGTATTTACCCTTGAATGAGTCGAGGCGGACCGCTTTTCCGTCGATGTCGACCGTGGAAAAGCTCGGGGCAAGCTTGCCGACCTTATCGATTCGGGCGAGTTCCTGCTGAACCTTCTGCTTGAGGTTGGGGCTCTCCTCGAATCGCGAGAGCAAGGTTTCAAAGACCTGACGGGCCACATGGAATTCGCCGGCCGAGATCGCGGCCCCCGCGAAGTTCTCGGCGAAGCTCGATGCGAATTCTTCCTGCTCGGCCTGTCCAATCCCCTTCATCAGGTCTTTGAATCGATCAAGGGCTTCCTCGAAACGGCCGGCCTGGGCTCGCGCCATCGTCACGACGATCTGCGCGAGCGGCGCGACCGGTCCCTCCGGCTCGGCCTTCAAATAGGCCAGGGCCGTCGCTTCGGTCTCGGAGAACCAATCGTGTTCAATGGCCTTGTTAAAGAGGTTCGAATAGGCCTGATCTCGGTCATCCGCCTTCGGGTTCTGGCCGAGATATTCGGTCAAATCGCGGATCAAGGCTCGGTCGTGTTTCGCCTGGATCTCGGCCACGTTCATCTTGACCGGCTCGTCCGCGCGGAGCGGGATGGCCATGATCATCGCGCCGAGGAAGGTGCAGCAGACAACACTTTGAGGTTTCACGAGTAGAGTCCTTGAGTGACAGGGCTTTCCGTTGTCCTCGGAGTCGGCTGACGCGCGGCGATCATATCGGTCAGGAGGATGTTCCACTGATCGCAGCAAAGCTTCTTTTCATATGCGGCGAGGAACGCCGATCTCGCGCGTTCGCCCATCCGCCGGGCCAGGCTGGGATCGTCCGCGAGTCGGACGATGGCATTGACCAGGCCGTCGTAGTCTTCGGGTTCGATCGAATAGCCGCTGCCCGCCTGTCGGATCGTGTCGCCGGTTTCGCAATGCTTCGGCCCGACGAAAATCGTGGTGCGAGACGCCGCCATGGCCCCGTAAAGCTTGCCGGGGACGACGATCCCCGTCATCTCGGGACGCATTGAGATCAGGTGGACATCGGCGAGGGTCAGCGAGTGGTGGAGTTGCTCGCGCGGGAAGTAATCGAGGAGCCGGATATTTTCCAGTTGGTATGTCTCCTTCGCGGCGCGAACCTCGCCGACTCGGGGGCCTCCCCCCACGAACAGGAAGACGATATCCTTCCGATCTTTCAGCCGTTTCGCGGCTTCGATGAACTCGTCGGCACGGTGCGCCAGGCCGAGATTCCCGGAGTACATGGCGACGAATTGCTTCTCCAGCCCGAGCGACTTTCGGAGCGGATTCGCCTCGCGTGGGACCGGAAAAATCTCGTCGCGACGGCTCCAGACAGGGATTGAGGTGATACGCTCGACTTCGACCCCTTTCCGCATGATCCGGTCGGCCATGTAAGGGCCGAGGACGACCACCCGATCGGCCTGGCGATAGACCCTGTCGCTGATCCATCGCAGCATCCGGACGATCGGATTTTTCGCCGACATCCGGCCCAGGGCGAGGCTCGCGTCCGGATGCAGGTCCATGCTCCAGTAAACGTGCAAGGAGCCTTTCAAGGCTCTCAGCATGGTGCCGATCAGGCCGATAATCGGCGGGGTTGTGAGGGTGACGACCGCATCGAATTTCGGCAGGCGAAGGGCCGAGACAACGGCCCTCGCATAGAACGAGAGGTAGTCCACCATTCGGCGCCAGGTTGACTTGCGCCCCAGGGAGGTCGCCGGGACCCGGTGAATGTGAACCCCCCGATGGATCTCGAATGGCGGGGGGATCGGTTCACCCGGCTTGTACGTCCCCTGAGCGCACAGGACGTGGCATTCGACCCCCCGATCGGCGAGGGATTCCGCAAGATCGGCCAGGTGCTGCGCCGTCGATGCGTGGTCGGGCCAATAATATTGATTGATGAACAGAATCCGACACGGCTGGCTCGGCATGCCCGTTACGCGAATGTTCGGACGCGGAGGGACCGAGGCCGCGCTCCCCTCGGAGGCAGCCTCGCTGTCCTGCCTTCGATTTGGGCTTACCATTTAGCGTCCGCCTCGGCCTTGTTGGCCCGATACCAGGCGATGGTCTTGGTAAGTCCCGTCTTCAGGTCGGTCGGGGGCACCCAGCCGTCGAGCGATTCCTTCATCCGGGTGACGTCGAGCACCTTCTTCAACGCGCCGTCGGGCTTGTCGGCATTCCAGTCGAGCTTGCCCTTGTAGCCGGTGACGGCGTTGATCGTTTCGACCAGTTCCCGGATGGAGGTGCCGATGCCGGTGCCGATGTTCATCGGCAAGGCCGCGTCGTTGTATTTCTCGGCTGCCAGCACGATCGCATCGGCGCAATCCTCGACATAGATGAATTCGCGGATCGGCTTGCCGGTCCCCCAGACCTCGATGCTCGGCTTCTTGGCAAGATCGGCCTCGACCCACTTCCGAATGAGGGCTGCGACCACATGGGATCGGTCCGGATTATAGGAGTCTCCGGGGCCGTACAGATTGGTGAGGATCAGGTGCATCGAGTTCAGGCCGTATTGGCGTTGGTAGGCCAGGCCCTGAACTGCCAGCATTTTCTTGGTGAGCCCGTAATTGACGACACTGGCATGGCATGGGCCAGACCACAGGTCGTCTTCCTTGAGATCACCTTCGATGTAGCCGGGATAGCTGCACGCGGTCCCGATGTTGACCACCTTGCCGACTTTCGCCAGGCGGGCGGCCTCCATCAAGTTCGCGCCCATCACAAGGTTCGAGTAATAGAGCT
>CALKTZ010000975.1 GCA_937997355.1 uncultured Planctomycetales bacterium
CGATCTCCGCGAAGGATGAGAAGATCATGACCGTGGAGAAGCTCCAGGAGGTCTGGGCCAAGGTCCGGGAGGAGAAGGGCTCGCTGAACTGCCCGCACGTCGCCCCGGACAAGATCACGATCGGCGGGCTGCCCGGGCCCGGGGTTCAATCCCTCATGAAGATGTGGGAACTCGGGAAGAAGGAGCCGATCTTCGTGCCGGTGGCGGGTCCCCCGGTCTCGATGACGGGCAAACTCGTCGCGTCCGAGATCGAGCCGGCCCCGGCCGCCTTCACGTCCTCGGACACGAAGCCGGGGGCGGTCGGGGTCTCCGTGCCGGCCGGCGGCTCGCTCACGGCCCAGTGGTCGTCGATGCTGGGCGAATCGCCGGTGTGGAAGACGCAGGCGGTGTATCCGGCCCCGCCGCCGTCGACCTACCTCGAGCACTTCAATCCGTACTCCTCCTGGCCGTTCAAGAAGAGCACCCAGGAGGAGTATTACTTCGACAGCGAGGGCGGCCAGGCCACTCCCCGCTATTCCCCCGAGGTCCGCGGCTTGCTCGACCGGATCGGCGAGGCGTATCGGCGACAATTCGGGAAGGCCCTGCCGGAATGTTCCTGGGGCCGCGACCCGGAGTACGATTCCCGGACCCATTGTCGCTGGGGGCGGGTCGGCTGGAATAAGCCCGGCTCGCGGCTCCGGTTGTGGCTGGAGCGGTCGATCGAGTACGTCGCCCGGCACCGGCTGCGGGTGATCGACATCGGCGACGACAAGGTGACGGTCGAGTGGACCTCGCCGGAGATCCCCGACCTGGCGCTCCGGGGCATCGCCGATTACTTCGGGGACGCCGCCGAGAAGGCCAGGGGATTGGTCGAGGTGTCGGGCATCCGCAACGAATCGCGGCGCAGGCGGCTGACGCTCTGAGAGGGGATCGCGTGGGGTACAACGGTCCTTATACCGGTCCTTATACCGGTCGGAATAATACCGCGGCCTTCGAATGGCGGAAGCTGGCGGCCGCCTTCGGGGCGTTCACCGGTACTGCCTTGATTCCGCCGGCTCGTTGCTGGTCCGAGCATAATCAGGTCGAGCGCGCGATCGAGGTCAGCATGGCCTGGCCGGGCCTGGCGGGATCGCTGCGCTATACCACCCGTTTTTCATTGCTCAACGAAGTGATGCGGCGCGAAATTCACCTGCCGGGCACCGCTGCGATTTGGTTGACCGACGACATCCCGGAGTCGGCCTTGCTGATGTTGGCGGATCATCTCGGGGTGGCCGTCCAGCCGCCCGGACGGCCCGCCGCCGTTGTCGCGGTCGCCGAGAAACCGAGCCTGCCGCGGCGGAGGAGTCTGCGGCTCTGATCGGGGGTGGATCGTGAAATGATCGTCGAGGCCCGGGTGTTGGTTCCCGGGCCCATCGTTTGTCCGTGCAACGGAGTCCGATCGTGTTCCTCACCGCCCCCATCCTCGCCGCCGCCTTGACGTCCCAGTGCCCCGGCGGCGTCTGCCCTGTCCCGGCCGCGGCCCCCGCCGGAAGCGACGTGCCCGTTCGGGTTTATGCCGCCCCGGTCGCGCCGGCAATCCTCGTCGCGCGGCGGCCGGCCCGCCCGTTCCGGGCGATCCTCCGCCCCGCAACCCGGCCATTTCGCGGATTTGCCCGCTGCCGGGGCTGAGACGGACGAATCGGGTGCCTTGGTGATAATCGGGTTGATGGCTGCGTCGGGCGGGTCCCGGCGCGGCGACAAACCCGAGGACCAGGGACGTGTCCGAGACCTTCGCCACGCAACCGCCGCCGCTCTGGGACGAGGGCGAGCACAATTTCGGCTACGTGCCGAATCCGGAGTCGACCCGGGCGTTCCTGATGGAGCTCGGGGCATCCCACCCGGCGGTCCTGTCCGAGGCCGCCCCCCACTGGATGGGGGACGGCCTCGCCGGGGACCTCCGCCCCTATCTCTCCATCTACGAGAACGAGGTCCTCAACCCCGACGGCACGGTCTGGAAGGCGAAGGGCAAGGAGCCCCCGTACAGGGCCCAGACCGGCAACAATTGCACCTCCGAGGGGACCTCCCACGGCCTGGACGCCCTGCAATTCATGCTCGCCTCCGAGGGCTCGGCGGTCGTCCACCGGACCTGCACCGAGGCGACCTACGCCTTCGGGCTCTCGGCCGCCGGGATGCGGGGGGACAACGGCTGCTACGGCAGCGCGATGGCCAAGGCGGCCCGCGACATCGGCGCCGTCAGCTACAAGATGGTCGGCGGCCCCCACGACGAGGACGGCAATCGCCTCCGGCAGTACGCCAACAACCCGGACGCCGTGGTGGCGGCCTTCCGCGACCAGGCGGCCGCGTTCCGGGTGCCGACCGTCGTCCAGGTCACGACCCGCGAGGAATACTGCGCCGCGATCGCGAATCGGGGCGTGGTCATCGTCGGCTCGAACGTCGGCTACAACACGCCGCGCGACGAGCGGGGGATCTGCGAGCGGCGGGGCCGCTGGCCGCACCTCATGTTCCACTGGGGCGTGATCCGCTCCGACGGCGTCGAGACCAGCGTCCAGTTCCAGAGCTGGGGCCCCAACCAGCCGACCGGCCCGACCCCGTTCGACCTGCCGACCTACGCATTCCGCGTCCGCATGGAGGACGCGCTCGCGCAATTCTCCGGGGGCGACGCGTTCGCGCTCTTCGGGTTCCCGGGTTTCGAGCGTCGGCCGTTGCCGAGCGCCTGGGTGAGCAATCAGTGGCTCTAATCCGCGCTTGTCGCGCGAGGTGATGATGCACACCAACCACTGGGATGAGAGCAATCGCGTGCTGGCCTTGCTGCTGTTCGCTCCATTCCTCTGCGACCGGATCTTCCATACGCAGCTATCCGACTCGGCCCTCTGGTGGGCCGTCGCGTTCGTGTCGTGGGTATTCGGCGCCGCCGCGGTGTGGAAACTGTGCCGGGCCCTGTTCCAGTGCAAGGCCAAGAAAAGGAGCCAGCCTTGGGCGAGCCACACATCCTGAACGGGGGCAAGCCCCAGGTCGCCAAGCGGTCGGACCTCGGCGCGCCGAATCTCCGGACCAGCACGAGCCACAAGGTCTACACCTACCGCAACCAGAAATTCTGGGCGCAGGGGGGCCGGATCTACGTGGTCGACGAGGCGACCGGCGACTTCAAGTCCTGCTCCCGGAAGGAATTCCTCCTGCGCCTCAGGGGGATGAGCGACGGCCGCGACCGGCTCCCCTGGGGGGACGAGAAGGCCGAGATGCAGCGGGCGATCGAGGACGGGATCATGGCGGTCGCGGAGGCCCAGCGGCAGGGCGACCCCCACGACTCCGTCGTGCAGCAGGAGAAGGCCCGGCAGCGGCGGTCCGTGCTCCGGTCCGGGGGCATCGGCGCCGCCTATCCGAGCGTGTTCCCGAATGGCGCCGTCCCGGCGAGCGTCGCGGGCGGGGATTCCCGAGAGAAGCGGAGGCGGCCGAGCCGCTGAGCGGCGAGGGCGGAAGCGGATGACCCCGAGAGAAGCGTTCAAGGCGGGCTTCCTGCTCCGCTGCGCCGAGGAAGGCTTGACCGAGGCGCAGTCGGCGGAGCGGATCCGGCTCGGCTGCGAGAAGGCGGCCGTCGACCTCTTCGAAGTCCTGTCGCAGGTCGGCAAGGCGGTCCCGGCCCTGGGGGGCACGGCCGCCCGGCTCGGGGCGGCCGCGCTGCCGGTCGCCATGATCGGCGGGGGGATGGCCGGCGGGGCCGCCGGGCATTTCGCCGGCAGGCTGCTCGACCCGGGCTACGACGCCGAGGACCTGAAGCGGCAGGAGCTGATCGCGGCGTACGACCAGGCCGCGGACCAGATCGAGGCACAGACGGGCTGACGACGGGAAGGGGCCGGCCGTGGCGGGGAAGTATTACGGCACGCAGGATCCGGATCTGCACGGCGGGCAGCTCCATTATCCGGGGACGCCCGAC
>CALKTZ010000976.1 GCA_937997355.1 uncultured Planctomycetales bacterium
TCGACGTCTCGACGAGGCCGTCTCCTTCGATGGCGCCAAGATTCGGATTGCCGTCGAGCAAGACATCGAGGTGCGATGATGGCCCGTCCCGAATTGCGCGTCGAAGGCGCAAACGATCTCCATACGATCGCCAACCTGGTCGCAAGGCATGGAATCGATCATAAGACCGATGAATCGGTTCCGGACATCCATAAAGCGGGAAATATCGAGAAATTGCTGGACGCCGTGGAGACCGCGATCTCCGCGAGTGGCGGCCGAACAATCGGCTTCATTCTGGATGCCGATACTTCCCTGGAATCTCGATGGGATGCTGTCAGGAGCCGACTGCTCGGCGCAGGCGTCGAGGCAATTCCCTCGTCGCCCCCTGAATTCGGATTCATCGGAGCTTCCTCACGTTACGAAACCCGCGTCGGCGTCTGGATCATGCCCGACAATCTGAGCAACGGGAAGCTGGAGAACTTTATCCAGACTCTCATTCCTGAAGATGATCCGATCTATAGCCATACGATCGAGGCTACCGCCAAGGCGAAATCCCTGGGCGCGCAGTTTCGCGACGTGGACCGAGACAAGGCGATTCTCCATGCCTGGCTCGCCTGGCAAGATCCTCCGGGGCCTCCTTACGGAGTTGCAATCAAGGCGGAACGCTTTCGCCACGATAGCCCACTGGCGCAAGCCTTCGTGAGTTGGTATCGCGAGCTTTACGAGATTTCCGATTGATCGTTCACGATTCCGGGTCGCGGACGACCGCCAGGGCGGGGGCCGTGGCGACGAGATATCCCGCCTTCTCTCGGGAAGCTTTTCCCTTGGGCGAGGTCAATTTCAGCTCGACCGAGAAGCGTTGATCGAAGCCCGCCGCGGTGGGATTTTCCGCGATCGTGTAAGAGGTCAGCTTGTACCCCGACTCCCAGCGGTAATCCGCCACGTTCAACGGCGGGCTGCCCGCCTTGAGGGCCGTCGGCGAATCTCCGCGCTTCCAGGCTTCGAGCGCGGTTTCGAGCGTGGACCGCGCGGAGGCCGAGTCTCGCTCGGCCGTTTCGCCCCCGCAACCGAGGAGCCCGACCCCCAGCAAAATGCCGAGCCACAGGCCCGGCCTGCACCGAATCATGAACCAACCCTCCGAGTCATGGGAACCTTCGGCGGGGTCGGGAGACCACCGCCGAACGGAAAGCCGTAGCGGAAAAGGGGACTGGCTCGAAGCGGAGCGCCGTGCCCGTCCCCTTTTCCGCGGGCCGACGGCAAAGGCAAAAATCCGGGAGACCTTCGGTCGGCGGTTTCGGCGAGGTCTTCGCGACCTCGCCGAATAGGAGAATGCATGCCGGATCGGGATCACCAGGAATCGGCCGAGATCACCTCGCCGCCGGCCCTCGTGGAGATCGCGCGCCAGGTCACGAGGCTGATGGTGTCCTTGACGAATCGCACGGAGCCGTCGCAGAGGGTCATATTGACGCCGCCGGGGTGGGAGCTCGTGGCGTTGTTGAGGATGCGGCCCGGCGGGAACATGCAGGACCGGGTGTTGGGGAGCCCGGCGTGGTTGTAGCAGGCCGAGGTGCTGCCGGTGAT
>CALKTZ010000977.1 GCA_937997355.1 uncultured Planctomycetales bacterium
CGCAAGGCCGTCGCTTA
Source organism: uncultured Planctomycetales bacterium (assembly GCA_937997355.1). Lineage (GTDB taxonomy): Bacteria > Planctomycetota > Planctomycetia > Isosphaerales > Isosphaeraceae > CALKTZ01. The sequence continues at coordinate 18 of CALKTZ010000977.1, forward strand.
CCTGCCCGCGGTTGAAGCGACGGATGCCCTGATCGATGGATTTCAGTCTCCGCTGGGACTGGAGGCTCTCGCTACCGTGGACTGGCTGATTGTTAAGGAAGGTGCGGAACCGACGCTTGAGGGTATTCGCGCAGGGATTCAGAATTGGCCTGCCGGAGCCGACCACGCGGCGCGGAAGCAGCGGATTTTCGACGATCGCCTTCTCAGATTGGCGCTCGAGCGAGCGACAAGCATCTCGATGAACTGATAGATGAATGAGTAAGTTATATCTTTATGAATTTCTATTGCTTGTAAGTTAGACAGATGCGATGAGTGTCGTTTTCAAAATCAAACGACATTCCGTGGAATCGCGAGCGATTCTTGATCCGGCCGATGGCCGGTGGTAGGCTACTTGTCCGGCCGATCACTTTGGTTCACATCGATTGTGCGCGAATCGCGAACGGACCCGATCGAGGCGATATGAAACTCCTGGGGATGCGAGGCATGACGGCTCCTCGGTCATGGGTGCTTCCGGCGCTCCTGATCGCGGGGGCCATGCTGCCCGCATCGGCCCAGGGGGCGTGCTCCAGCCATGACGTCACCGCGCGGGTCCAGCCCAGCCGGGCCGTGATCGATCTTGAGCTCCTGAGTTCGGCCGGCGCCCTTCCCCGTTCCCATTCCGAGGCCGACCGAAACCTTCCCGGCCGGCGTCCGATTCCGATTCCCTGCTCGGGGGCCTTCTGTTCGGGCAATCCCGCGCCGGCCGCCCCCTCGGTCGACACCGGCCTTTCTCTTTCCGATGACCCCTGGGCGATCGCGGCGTCCGGCACGATGTTGGTGACCCCGGACTCCGCCCCGTTCCCGCTCCCCGACGCGATTCGACGGCCCGATGAACCGGCCCGCTCGATCTTCCGCCCCCCTCCGGCCCTCCAAGCGCATTCCACTCCCTGAACCGGCCGGCCGGCGCTTTTCGCAGACAAGGCGGGGCGCGACCGCGCCCTCGGTCCATCACCGCACGACTCCGCCCGCGAACGGGACGGCGCCCGCTCCATCCGCAATGCGCCCGCCTTCGCGGGGGGCCGCGCGTTCATTCAGTTTGTTTGATTCGCCTTCATTCGATTGATTCGAGTCGTTCGATTTCGATCGCCGCTGGATCGTCCGTTTCGTTGTGTGTTTTTCATTTCATCCCGATGGAAGAGGATTTTCCGATGCGTTTTCCGAACCGATCGCGCGCGTTCACGCTGATTGAGCTGCTGGTCGTCATCGCCATCATCGCCGTGTTGATCGCGCTGTTGCTGCCGGCCGTGCAGTCGGCCCGAGAGGCGGCGCGCCGCATCCAGTGCACCAACAACCTCAAGCAAATCGGCCTGGCGCTGCATAATTACCACGACACGCAGGGGGTCTTCCCGCATAGCCGAGGGCTCTCCACCCCCGCGCCGAACTTCCCGGCGACCGCCACGTTCTCCGGCCTGGCGCGGCTCCTGGGCTACATGGAGCAGACGGCGGCCTTCAACACGATCAACTTCAACTGGCTGCCGACCGACCCCCAGAACACGACGACCCAGGCGACGGTCGTCGCGGGATTCCTCTGCCCGTCGGACTCCCAGACGAGCTTGCCGGCGGGGCAGGCCGGCTTGAACTATCGGCCGTGCGAAGGGTCGACCATCCTCTTCACCTACGGCGCCAGCGACACGG
>CALKTZ010000978.1 GCA_937997355.1 uncultured Planctomycetales bacterium
CACGAGCCGCGTCTTCAACCGGACGGCGAGCGTCTTCTCCGGCGCCCCGGTTTCGGGCGGCTGCTGCGGCGACAACGTCATCGGCGGCGACTCGTTCGTCTCCGACGTGCCGGTGGGCACCACCGCGCCGATGATCGTGCCGGGACCCGCCGGGACGATCCCCTCGACCACGCCGTCGATCGAGACCCCCGACGATCTGAGCCCGATCCGCCCGAACGAGAAGTTGCCCAGCGCCAAGAGCACGAAGGACACGTCGTCGCTCAACACGACCCCGAGGCTGAATTTCAACTCGCCGAGGCCGTCGTACCGCGATGCCGTCAATCCTCGCTCCAACAACAACCTCGCGCAGACTTCCGGGAACAACCCGATGCCGGCCTCGCGGTCGGCGCGGGGCGCCACCGTGGAGTCTCAGTATGAGTCCAGCGACACGCTGGACCGCCTCCCCCCGCTCGACCTGCCGACCGAGGTGACCGAGCGGACGCAAACCCAAACCCAGACGCCGCCGGTTGCACCCGCCGCCGAGCGGGCGGGCGCGGAATTGCCGGCGGCCTCGGCCGCGGCCAAGCCCGAGTCCGTCAAGAAACCAGAGGTCAAGGGGACGGAGCCGGGCAAAGCCGCCGGCTCCAGTCTCACCCTGCCCCTCGAACCCTCCGCCGCGGCCGTGAGCAATTCCGTGACCGGGATTCGCCACCTGGTCGCGGTGGAGATGAAGCTGGCCGGCGGCAGCGTCCCCACGCGCGAGGGGCTCGACTTCCTCGCCGAGAAGGGATACAAGACCCTCCTCGACCTCCGCGAGCCGTCCGAAGTCGACCCCGCGTTCGTGGCCGACGTCGACAGCCGGGGCATGCGATACGTCTCGTTGCCGATGAACGCGAAGAAGCTCGACGCCGCGCACTTGGAGCGGTTCAACTTCGAGCTTTCCACCAAGGAAGCACGCCCCCTTTTTTTCTTTGATACCGACGGCACCCGCGCGGGGGCTCTGTGGTACGTCCGTCGGATCACCAAGGACAACACCAACGCCGAGATCGCCCGGAATGAAGCCAGGGACATCGGCCTGACCGACCAGACCTACTGGCTCGCTGCCAAGGCGTGCGTCGACAGGGCCGCCGCCGCCAAGGTGGGGCAGCTCCCGATCGACAACGGCCCGGAGTCCGATCCCGAGGCGACCCCGGTTTCCGCCCCCGCGCTGCCGATCTCGAAGCCCGCGAGCAACCCGTCGGCCTCCATCGCCATCCAGTCGCCGACGATCAAGCTCGCCGATTCGAAAAGCACCGCGACGACGACCGGCCGCGAAGGGGAGAATATCGCCCGGCTCGATCCCGAGTCGTCCCTCTGGCTCGCTGACCCGACCGCTCCGTTCAAGAACCGCGCCGGCTGGCACCCGATCGCCGCCATGATGGTGACCGGCCTGACCGTCCCCCTCGCCTACTGGACCCGCTCGGTCTTCCCGCTGGTCTTCACAACGGCCACGACCAGTCTGCCGGCACCGGCGCGGTCACCGAAATCGCTTGCCGACTCGTCGGGTGATTGAAACAAATCTCTCTCGCATGCAGCAGGATTCGAGAACCACCATCGGACGCAGGCACCAGGATTCGCGAACCATATTTCCGGTCCCCCACGATCGGCAACCCTCGACTCGCCAACTGGACCCGGAGCTGATGACCCCTCCCCGTCTTCGGGGTCAGCTCGATCAGCGAATAACGGCCGGCACTTTCCAACCGTCGGTAAGACACCCTGGCCTCCTGCCCGGTGAGGTCGTTCCCGTCCGAGTCGTCGGCATCCGAATCGTCTGCCACAACGTGGACGCGGTTGACGCGGCGATCTTTTTCCAGGCGATCGAGCCATTCCCCCGCATCGGGCGATGGTTTCCCTTCGACGACCGCCCAGTAGATCTTCCTGATCGTCCCCGAGCGGAATTGCTCGGAGAGCCTGGATGCCCCCTTGCTCGTCTTGGCGAGGACCACGGCCCCGGATGTCGGCCGATCGAGCCGATGCACAAGGCCCACGAACACGTTCCCCGGCTTCCGGTAACGCTCCTTGAGGTACGCCTTCGTCCGCGTGATCAGGCTCTCGTCTCCGGACGAATCCCCTTGCGCCAGGAGCCCGGCCGGCTTGTTCACGACCAGGCAGTGATTGTCTTCATGGAGGATTTCCAGCATCGTCGTTCGGTCTCGATCGGATTGGGCCGGGAGGCCGTCGGCGGGATCACGCTCGATACGCGGAAGCTTCCGTCAGCCGCTTGACCAGGATCGTCGCATAGGCGCCCTTGTTCAAGTCGAACGAGAGGGTCGCGGTCGATTTCCCGGGATGGAGGGGGTCGTCATCGACGCTCGCGGCCATCTCCTGCGGGTAAGAGAACGCGGCCCGCAAACCCTTCGAAAAGAAAATATCCTTGAGATGTTTGATTTTCAGCTCGTCCCAGGTCAGGGAAAAATCGGAGAGGACTTCGCGGACCCCTTCTCCCAGGATTCCCTGCGGCTCGCGGTTCCTGGCGCTGGGCAGCGGGATGGAGAGGTCGCGGAACGCCTCGCGCTGTTCCGGGGTCAAACCCACCGGGAATGGGAACGTCCCGACCTTCATGTCGACCAGGACGCGCCGATCGGGAGGGAGCTGCCGCTCCAGCAATCGGGCCAGGAAGAGGTTCCACAGGTGACTCTGGAAGGCCGAGAAATAGAGCGTGCGCAACTCGCGGCGCAATCGCGCGAACGCCCCCCGGAAGTCGGCCGGATGATCGACCAGATAGGTGACGATGCTCCGGGTGGATGAGCGATCGAGCCGGCCCTTGGCCTCGGCCCAGTTCCCCCAGCACTCTCGGAGGATCTCCTTCTGCTTCTTCACGCCCGAGCGGTCGAACGGGTTCGGCTCGATGAGGGCCAGCTTGAGCGCATCCTCGTGATCGCCGACCAGCCAGGCATGTCCCATGAAGCGGCGGGAATAACCCACCGAGCCGAATCGCTGGTCGTCGAAGTAGTTGGGGAGCCCTTCCCGGGAGATGGCCTCCACGGTGGACTCGATCTGCTTCGCCTCGTCCGGCTTCAGGTCCCGGATGACGACCCGGAACCGATTGCCCCGAAAATTCGCCGGCGCATAGGGACGCTCGATCTTGCCGAGCGGCTCCAGCTCGATCCCCTTGGATTGAAACGGTCGCATCGGCCCCGACGCGATCGTGAGATACTGGATCGTGACGGCGTGCTTGTCCTTGAGCCCGCCGTAGCTGATCTGACGACCGGCGAGGTTCCATCCCCGAGCAATCGCCTGCACGGCCTCGATCGTGCCGATGCCGGTTTTGGTCAGGCGGTAGAACGTGTAATGCCCGCGCTCCAGCGGCCGGACCTCCGGCAACTCCTCGACGCGAAAATCCTCCGGCCGGCATTTGAGCTTCATGGCGATCCAGCAGTGGGGAAAACGATTCCGGACAGGTCAGGCGGTCGAGCCAAGGCGGCCGAGGCGTGTGTGCCCCCGCCGTCCAGTTGCGGGCTTCTTATTCTGCGCGGAACGAGGCAGTTTTTTGAAGGCAGGTTGTTTACGACGTGTTGCAAACCAACGGAGTCGTTGCGGCGCGTGAAGAAATCGTAGGAAAGGTTCGGAGTACCTGTGCGGGGGAAGAAAAAGGGAGTTCGCAGGCCAAATGTTGTGGATTCGAGGGAACATCGGTGTGACATGGCGATCAAGAGGCCGTTTCAGGATTGATAACGGCTAAGCCCTCGCTTATCGCCAAACTGCACAGGCGGTGGTCCGCGCAGACGAAGAAATCAAGCGGAGCCTCCAGATGGAGGTTCAAAGCAACCGCAAGTTGAAGGGCGTCCAGGGTGCGAATCTGGCGAGTGAGTCCGTGGCTTCGGATGAGGTCTTGAGCACGATCATAGTGCGAGTTCAATAGCCGAATGACCTGATATCGCTTGCGGCTGACATCGCTGGCAAAGCGACCCCGTAACCGAGCGAAGTGCGCAGCGTCAAACGTCGCGGTACGGACCTTGGTAGCGAATACCGAGGTGGTTTCAACCAGAGTCAACCTGGAAATGACTAACTCGGCACCCGGTTCATTGATAAGCCGGTCAATCGACTCGGTGCCGGGCTCCGGATGATAGTACTTGACGAGGGCACTCGTGTCGAAGAAGGATCGGGCCATTTAAAATCGTTCCGCTCGCTCGTCCTCGATGACGGCACGGGCCATCGAATCCTTGATACTCGACGTTCCGGCTCGAACCTCTTCAAGCGTGATGCTGTCGTCGGCCTCTCGCTCGCAGTAGGCGATTGCGTCGTGGTCGAGCAGGTAATTGGGAATAGTTTTCCCCTCCGGAGTTGCGAGATCATCGAGCACGGTGATACGGACGCGATGCCCAGCCAACTCGTCGGCCCGACAGGCGACCTCTTCCCATATCCCTTCAATAATTTTCTGGATCATGTCCCAGCCTCCACCGCTTCAATCCTCGCTCCGAGTGCTCCTGAATTGTACCACACCCGGTCGGTCAAGTTTTCAGGTCGCAAGCATCTCGGATGTGCGGCACGTTGTTTGCTTCATTGAAGAGGTGTCGAACGGCTCGTCAAACTGGTCCCCCTGACGATCGAGGTCCCGATGTCTCACGAACAAAACGAATGGGGTCTGTGCAAGGACTGCAAGTGGTGGCAGCTCGAACCGGATGCGGGAGTCGAGAATCTCACGCTCGGCCTCTGCATCGACGAGGACCTGCAACCGTATCGGCTGCGGGTCTCGGGCAATAGCGGCTGCAACCGTTTCATGCCGGGCAAGCCGGCCCGCGCCAAGGGCTCCTCGGCGGCCCCCCCCACCGCGAAGGCGACGCGCTAACGCAAACGGCATTTTCAGCAGATCGAGCGGCCTCGGAATCTTATCGCGCGCCGTGGCCCGGATCATTCTCATCGTAGTCGAAGGGGTCGATGTCCTCTTCGAAGGCGAGGTCGTGCAGGTTCACGGATTCTGCTTCGGAGTGGATCTCGTAGCCGTAATCCTGCCCGTCCGAGATCGTCTCGTCGAAGGGGTCGCCGAGGGGGGATGCCCCTTCTTTCTCGTCATCGTCATCGAAGCGCCCGGCGATGACCTGCGAGCTTCCCAGCATCGTGAGGAACTCGTCGTCGGACATCTCCTCGGGCGAGGGGGCCGCTTGCTTCGGCTTGAAAGGATCCCAACCCTGGGGGGGAGCACTCGGCGCGGAGCCAGGCGCGTTCGCGGCCCCCTTCTCCTCGAAAGTCGATCGTACCCTGGCGGTCTCCTGCGACGGGGATTTCGCGAAATGCGGTCCTCGCGGCGGCGGAGGTGTCGGGGGCGTGGTCGACGGAGAATCAGGGGGAGTCGCCGCGGCTGCCGGCGACGGCGATTCCGGAGGGCCGGAGGGCGGAAGCAGCGGCTTCGGGGCGACGGGCGGGAGTTCCGAGGTCTCCGGGAACTCGTCGGGGTGTTCCAGGTTCAAGCGAGAGGAATGCTCGATCGCCATCGAATGGTGCTGTTCGTCGAGCAGGTGGCCGACGTCGTAGCGCTCGCCGATGTAGTGGCGGCGGACCTCGGCGTTGTTGACGATCTGCTCGCGGTTCCCGTAGGCGAACACGCGCCCCTCGCGGATCACGTAGATGCGGTCGCTGACCTGGATCGTCTCGCGGAACTGGTGGTCTGTGAGCAGGATTCCGATGTCGTAGGTCTCGACCAGGTTGCGGATCTGGTCCTGGATCTCGGCGACCGTCTTGGGGTCGATCCCCGCAAACGGTTCGTCGAGCATGATGAGCTTGGGCTCGGTGATGAGGGACCGGGCGATCTCCAGCCGTCGACGCTCGCCGCCGGAGACGCGGTTGGCCTTGGTCTTGCGAATCTTGGTGAGGCCGAACTGGTCGAGCAGCTCGTTCTGGCGTTCCTTGCGCTGCCGACGATTCAGCCGGGTCGTCTCCAGGATGGCCATCAGGTTATCTTCGACCGTCAGTTGCTTGAAGACGCTCGAATCCTGCGCGAGATAGCCCATGCCGGCGCGGGCGCGGAGATACATCGCCATCTTGGTGACGTCTCGGCCGTCGAACATGACGGAGCCGCCGTCGGCGTCGATCAGGCCGATCGTCATCCGGAAGCTCGTGGTCTTGCCGGCACCGTTGGGGCCGAGCAGGCCCACCACCTCGCCCCGGTCGACGTCGAAATCGACCCCCATGACGACCTGGCGGCGTCCGTACCACTTTTCCAGTCCGCGGACTTCCAAGAGGGGCATGACTCGATCCTCCTTGATCGCGTCGAGCCGAGCGGCCGGGACGAGCTTCCGATCCGTCGGATCGAACTCGTCACTCGCCTCGGGAGGGATTCATCGAATCCACTTCATTCGCTCAACGTACGGGCGAAACATGAACGGGAGCGGCCCAACCGGAACCCCGTGCGGCCAGTAAATATAGAACGCCTTGCCGGTCAGGAGCTTCCGGGGCACTTCCCAGGTCTGGCGGTTGTCGGGATCCCATTCCGAATCCAGCGAGTCCCATCCCCGGCTGTCCTTGCTTCGGGGGCTGTTATCCCCCAGCATGAGATAACGGTCGTCGCCGATCGGATATTCCTTCACCCCCACGCGTCCCAACTTGGGAAACTGCGTAGGATCGGCGAGGAAGTCAAAGAGCTCCACCGGAGACCGGGGGGACTGACCCTCCCAGACTGTCGTCTTGTAGTCGTTGTATCCCGGCTGGAGTGTATAGTAGATATCGCGTTTGAGGACAAGATCGCTCACGGAGGCCGAGGCGTTCCGCACCGAGAAGGCCGCGGGGGAAAGGTCGGCCTCGGTCGGGATCGGAACCTGGTCCTCCTCCGAGTCATAGGAAAAACCTTCGTCCCCGTCCGGACCCAGGATCGGGCTGCCGTC
>CALKTZ010000979.1 GCA_937997355.1 uncultured Planctomycetales bacterium
ATGCGATCTACCGGTCGATCCGCCGCATGATCGGCGGGCCTCGCGGGGTGCTGATCGGGGGGATGGTCGCGGCCTGGTTTTCCGTACTGCTGGCCGCGGGGTCATTTTCGATTGAACTCGCCCTCTCCGGGCCTCGGGCCGGTTTTTTCCAGATCCTGAGCTGGATGGCGTTCGTGCATGCGGCGATCGGGGTGGGCGAAGCGTTGATCACCGGCCTGGTCCTCCGGTTCGTCCTGTTGAGCCGGCCGGATCTGATCCACGATTCGCCCGCGGAAATCGCGGAGCCCGAGGCCGTTGAACGCCCATCATCGGAGCGATCGAGGCTTCAAGTCCTATTGGCGGGATTGGCGATCTCGCTCGGTGTCGCCGTCTTCCTGGCGCCATTCGCCTCGGAATATCCGGATGGGCTGGAATTCGTGCTCGGCGACAAGCTGAAGCTCATCCCGGACGATTCGGCCTACGCCTTCCCCGCCCCGCTCCCCGATTATCAACTCCCCTCCGCGATCCCGGGTTCGGATTACCTGAAGCTGGCGACGGCCGTGGTGGGGGTGGCGGGAACCCTGGTGGTCTTCGGCTTGAGCTGGGGGCTCGCAAGGGTCTTCACGCGAGAGGGATCGTCTCGCTTCGTCTCTCCCGCCGAGACTGCTTCCAATGCCGCTTGACCCTCATGAACGATTCCACGGCCTGGCGGGGCCGCTGCAACGCCTCGACCCGCGACTCAAGCTCGCCTTCGCGCTGGGGTTCGTGATCGCCGTCGTCGTCACCCCGCCCGGTTGGTGGATGACGCTCGGCGCCGAGGGTTTCTTGCTCGCCTTCTTGATCGGCCTCTCCGGGCTCCCCCCCTGGCAACTCTTCCGCCGTTGGCTCGGCTTCTTCTTCCTCGTCGGTTTCGTCTCCCTGCTGGTCGCGCCGAACCATCCGGCCCGGCATCAACTCGGATTGGCCGGCGTGGTCGCCGCCTTGCTCGCGAAGAACAGCCTCGCATTTCTGACGATGCTCCTGCTGGCCGGCACGACCCCCTTTTTCAAGCTGCTCTCCGCGATGCGGCGTTTCGGGGTTCCCCGGACCTTGGTGACCACGCTACAGTTCATGTATCGTTATCAGTTCGTGCTCGGCGAAGAGTTGGAACGGATGCTCACGGCCCGCAAGGCCCGCTCGTTCGGTCGTCGAGGAGGAGTGGGGTGGACCTCGCTGACGGGCTCGATCGCGATGCTGTTCCTCAGGACGTTCGAGCGGGGAGAGCGTGTCCACGCGGCCATGATCTCCCGAGGTTGGGACGGGACATCGCGAGAGCTCGAACCCTGAATTGGCCGATCGCCTCTCGGGATCTCGGGAACGGTTCGATTGGTTTTGTGACATCCAGGCCTGACAGGCTGAATTCGAGCGAATGACCGACGACGAGCAGAGCATCCCCGCCGTGCGGGCCAGGGCGCTGGAATACCGTTATCCGGATGGGAAATGCGCCCTCTTCGGAATCGATCTCGACCTGGAGACGGGCGAAAAGATCGCCATCGTCGGGCCGAATGGCGCGGGCAAGAGCACGTTCCTGCTCCACCTGAACGGCCTCCTGCCCGGTCGAACCGGCGGGGGGACCTCCCTCCATGCGCATGGGCTCTCGACTTCCGAGGGTCGGCGTAATGGGAAGGCCGGGCCGAACATCTGGATCGACGGGATTCCGGTGATCGCCGGGAATGCGAAGGAGATCCGACGGCGAGTCGGGCTGGTGTTCCAGGAC
>CALKTZ010000980.1 GCA_937997355.1 uncultured Planctomycetales bacterium
GGGCGCTCTGAGAACAGAACGCGAGGGGATTGTCGTACACGATCTTGCGGATGAGCGATTCGGCATGTCCCCTTCGCTTCATTTCGAAGATGAATTCCGGGACCGCCAGCGGGTCGCTGTGCCCCCAATCGCCGGCCGAGTTGACCATGATCCGCTCCGTCCCATATTGCTCGATCATGTCGGCGGCGCGGGCCGGGGTGCATTTCGTGATCGGATAGAGGGTCATGCCGACCCAGTGGCCGGCGTCGAGGGCCGGTCGGATCGTGTGCTCCTCGACGTGGTCGATGCAGACCCGCTCGGGCTGGATTCGCCGATCGTCGCGGAGCATATCCAGGATCATCCGCGTCCCCTGGTATTTGTCCGCCAGGTGGGGCGTGTGGACCAGGACCAATTCGTTGGTTCGCGCGGCGAGGTCGAGATGGTCGAGGAAGACGGTCGCCTCGTTCAGCGTGTTCTTGTTCAGGCCGATCTCGCCGATCCCCACGACGCCGGGCTGATCCAGGAACTCGGGGATCATCGCGATCACCTCGCGTGAGAGGCTCACGTTCTCGGCCTCCTTGGCATTGATGCAGAGCCAGGAACGGTGCTCGATCCCGTAGAGCGCGGCACGCCTGGGCTCGTACTGGTTGAGTTGCCGGAAATAGTCGCGAAATCCCTCAACCCCCGACCGATCGAATCCCGCCCAGAACGCCGGCTCGGTGATCATGACGCAGCCCGCCATCGCCATCCGCTTGTAGTCGTCGGTGGTGCGGGAAACCATGTGAATATGCGGGTCGATATAAGCGCTCATTAAGATTAACACTCCAATGACAATGGCTTCGGCTCGACTCTGCCCCGGTGAGGGCTGAGAGCGAGACCTCATTTCCCCATGTCGCGCGATCCGTTGCGGTGCGGTTCGAGTCGATTCCGCCATTCGGGATCGTATTCCAGCGAGAAGATCAGTTGGATGGTTTCGGACCGGCCGGGCCCGGGGATCAGGAGGGCTTCAAGCGCCTGACGAATCTGGTCGACGCGCGGGTCCGGCGTTTCGTGACCTCCGATCGGCGCCCGATCGATCCGGTCGAGGACTGCGGCGATTTCCAGGATTTTGCCCCGCGTTTCGAGGTAATCGTGGTTCAGGACGTCTTCGGCATCACGAGTGTTTAACATTGGATCGGCCCCCTTCTCGCGGCCTCTCGTCCGCTTTCTTTCCGTGGGATGTTTCATCATCCCCATGATCCCAAATCGGCCATCAAGGTGCAAATTGAAGTGGATTTGGATGCGCTTACCTTGAGATTTCGATGGCATGCGAGATGCATTGATTCGCGGAACTTGAGGTATCTTTCGTGGCGAGAGAACGCCGGCCCGGAATAATCGGAATTTCCGGACGATCCGGTTTTCGGAGAAACATCCGTTTGACTTGGATACCCCGCGCACCTCTGTTATCCTGAAGAGCATGGCCCCCGTGCAGCTACTTATTTTTGCTCCCGCTGGGGTCCCTTGCCGTACATGATGGAGTCAACCATGGGTTCACTACGATTGCATTTCTTGTTCGGTACTCTCGCGGTCCTGACGTGGGGATCGAGCGCTGCTCGCGCCGATTGGTGGCCTTACACGGAGACCGTGTACACGAGTTCGGCGCTGGCCCTGCCGACCACCTACGTTGTCCCCAGCTCGTACGTCGTGCCAACTTCGACGCTCGTCCCGACCGTCTATGCAACCGCGTACTATCCGGAAACGTACGCGTGGACCCCGA
>CALKTZ010000981.1 GCA_937997355.1 uncultured Planctomycetales bacterium
TTGGGGGCGGGGAGTTCGGGGATGCTCACCCCCTTTCCGGGAAGGTGGGATAGGAGTTGCTCGAATTTGCCCGCTTCGGAAGGTTCGAAACCTCCGGCGAGACCGACGGTCAGGGATTCCCGGCTGTAATGCCGGCGGTGGAATTCCTTCACGTCATCGAGTGTGATCGAGCGGAGTCCCTTCTCGGTGCCGAGATCCGGATGACCGTAAGGGTGATCGTGATAGAGCGAGGTTTGCAGGGTCCATTTGCCGAGCTCTTCGTCGTTATTGCCCCGGAGGTATTTCGTCACCCCGTCCAGGGCGTCATTGCGGAGCCGCTCGAAGTCCTCGGGGGAGAACCGGGGCTCGGCGACCATCTCCGCCAGGATCGGGGCATATTTGCCCAGGTTGTCGCGGTGGATGAGGCCCGAAAAAACGGTGATCTCTTTCAGGCAGGTGCCATCCACCGATGCCGAGATGGGATAAAACTTCTGCAACACCTGCTCGTACGTCAGGGATTTCGTCCCTCCCTGGGCGATCATCGCGGCGGTCAACGCGGCCAGCCCCTCTTTTCCCTTCGGATCGTTTTGAGAACCGACCCGGAAGACCAGCCGAATGGCCACGAGCGGGCTCGACGGCGAAGGAAGCTGGACCGTCGGGACGCTCTTGGGGGCTTCCGCTCGGGCCGAGCCTGGAAGAAGCGGTATCGTCAGGAGAAACGCCAACGCGAGCCTGGGTGTTCGGGTCCGTTGCCGTCGATAGCGAAGGTGAATGGCGGTGTTCCCTGCATCTTGCATTTTAGCCTGGTTCATTTCTTGACCTCCGACTCGAGGGTGATTTCCGTCTCATTGCTCGGTACGAAGTATTTTGCCGCGACACGCCGGAGGTCGGCCGGGGTGAGTCGTTCGTAGGCGTCGTAGAGTTCGTTGATGGCTTCGGCTCGACCGGCGACCGAAATCGTGAGCCCCACCACCCGCGCGACATTGCTCGGCGTGGTCAGCGTCGTGGCGAATTCGTAGCGGAGGTGAGACTTGATGTCGCTGAGCCGAGCCTCGTCGATCGGGGTTTTCGCCGCCGTTTCGAGGGCCTCGGCAATACGCTTGCGAACGATTGCCAGGTCTTCCGCCGATCGGGCGCGGGCCAGGATTGTGAACAGGCCGGGATCTCGCTTGGGCTCGGATTCCGCCATCAGCATGACCGCCTTCTGCTCCTTCAAGACGAGTTGCTGATGGAGTTCGCTCGTCTCCCCAAAAACCGCTTGCGCGAGTGCGTCCAACGCGGCGGTGTCGGGATTCCTGGCGTCGGTCGCCGGGATGTGATAACCGAGAAGCAGGGTGTTGAGGGTCGGCACGGGCCAGGTCAGTTTGGCCGTCCTGCGCTCGGTTTGCGGGGGTTCGGCGGTGATCTCGACGTGTGCGGAACCACGCTTCCAGCCGCCGTAATGCTGCTTCGCAATGTTGACCAGTTCGCTGTGCTTCACGTCGCCCGCGACGATGATCGTGCAATTCTCGGGGCGATACCAGCGGTCGAAGAAGACCTTGCTGTAAGCGTACTGGTTGGGCATGTCCTTGATGTCGGCCAGGAACCCGATCGTGGTGTGCTTGTAGGTGTGCGCCGTGAACGCCTTGTCCTGGAGTGCCTCGTAGAGCTTCAGGAAGGGGGATGAGGCGCTCTTGTTGTATTCACCCAGCACCGCCCGAGCCTCTTTTTGGAAAGAGGGCTCGTCATATTTCAGGTTCTGGAATCGATCCGACTCGATCTCGACCGCCTTGCCGAGCGCCGATGCGGGGATCGTCATGTAGTAGATCGTCCAGTCGTCGCTGGTCGAGGCGTTCGAGTCGGCCCCAATCGATTTGAGGACGTTGTTGTAGGCCTCTTGCGAATACTTCTCCGTCCCACGGAACATCATGTGCTCGAAGAAGTGGGCGAACCCCGAAAGTCCTTTCTCAACCTCGTTGCGTGATCCGGTGCGGACGATCGTGTAATACGAAATGATCCCCGGCGAGTCGAAGGGAATCGACAGGACGGTCAGGCCGTTGTCGAGGATT
>CALKTZ010000982.1 GCA_937997355.1 uncultured Planctomycetales bacterium
CGTGAAATAGAGCTTGCCGTCGAGGCCGAGCGTCATCCCGTGGACGCCGTGATCGGAATCGACCCCGCCGAAACCGGTCAGGAGGGTATAACGCTTGTCGGCCTTGTCGTCGCCGTTGGTGTCTTCCAGCACGAGGATGTTGGGGCTGTTCCCGACGAAGACGCGGCACCCGAGGTATTCCCCCCCCCGCCCGTAACGCTCCTCGACGGCGAGGCCCATCGGCACGGGGAAGATCTTGTCGGCGAAGACGGTCATCTTGTCGGCCTTGCCGTCCCCGTCGGTATCTTCCAGGATCTTGATCCGGTCGGCCTCCTCGATGCGGGACAGCCCCTTGTTGCCGGCGCGCGTGAGGCGATAGTTGAGTCCCTCGGCGACCCAGACCCTCCCCCGGGAATCGATGTCCATGTTGGTGGCGTTGGCCACCAGCGGCTCGGCGGCCCAGAGCGTGGCTTCGAGGCCGTCGGCCGGCTTGAGCTGGCGGGCGGACGCCTCGGGGCTGACCTGGCCGAACACCGTCGCCGGCAGAGTCCAGAGGAGCAGGGCGAGGCCCATGGCTACCCAACGGGAGAGGGTTGATCGGTGGGGGGGACGGTGCGTCATCGTCGTCGGTTCCCGGGGTCTTCAAGTCGTCTGGTGCCAAGCAATTCGGTTCCTGGGCGGTCCATTCTCTCGCGCCCAATCGGGTCCGTCCAGTCGGCTGTCACAATCGAAGCCCCGCGAGTTGACCTTGACCGATTGGCCGCACGCTGCTTCAAAGGCTGGTTCACGAGGGCGGAGGAGAAGAAGAGGTTGACCCCCGCAACGATTTGCTCGTCCGCTATGATTGAGAAGGACGGCTTCGAAGAGCACGGAGTTTGAGGGACGGGTCGTCATGAGGAGCTTTGAGATGAACGCGCGACCGAGGTTCGCAATGCCGGCACGAGTCATCCTGGCCCACGCGCTGACGGTTGCACTCACGGCCGGGGCGATTGTCTGGTTCTCGGGCCGGCCCGAAGCGCTTCCTCTCGCAGTCTCTCCGGCCCTCGGCGCCCCGCCTGCCCCGGCGGTGCCCCCCGCCCCGCCCCGAGCGGTTTTCCCCGCGCCGGGTTCCGAGGGGGGCGGCGATGCGCCGGTCGCTCCAGGTGCCCCCCAGCCGATCCCCGGCCTCCCCAAGCTCGAATTTCCCAAGCTCTCGGACGACGTGCTCAAGGACCTCGACCCGGAAGAGCGGAACAACGTCCGGATCTACGCGGCGGCCAACCGAGGCGTTGTGAACATCACTACGGCGAATGAGGGGTCGGGCTTCTTCGGCGATGAGACCACCTCCGGCACCGGCTCCGGATTCGTGATCGACAAGAAAGGGCACATCCTCACCAACTTTCACGTCATCGAATCGGCCGCATCGGTCCGGGTGACGCTCTTCGACGGCTCGACCGTCGACGCTCGCCTGATCGGTGCCGATGCTTCGAACGATGTCGCGGTCCTCTCGGTCCAGATCCCGCCGGAGAAGCTCTTCCCCCTCGCCTTCGGGGATTCGTCCCGCGTGCTCGTGGGGCAGAAGATCCTGGCCCTCGGCAATCCGTTCGGCCTCGAACGGACCCTGACCACGGGGATCGTCTCCAGCCTCGATCGTTCGCTCCGCGCCAAGAACGGCCGGATGATCAAGGGGATCATCCAGACCGACGCCGCCATCAATCCGGGGAATTCCGGCGGCCCTTTGCTGAACACGAAGGGGCAGGTCATCGGCATGAACACGGCCATCATCAGCCAGGTCGGCCAGTCGGCCGGGATCAGCTTCGCCGTGCCGATCAACTCGATCTCCCGAATCCTCCGCCAGCTCATCGAGAACGGCCGGGTCGTCCGGGCCGACCTGGGGATCAGCCGCGTCTACACCTCGGAGGTCGGGCTCTTGGTCCTGTCGGTCGTGGAAGGCGGGCCCGCCGAGCGAGCCGGCATCCGGCCGATTCAGGTCAAGGTCGAGCAGATCGGGCCGGGTATTCTCCGGCGAAGCATCGACCGCGACTCGGCCGACCTGATCGTCGCCATTGAGCACAAGCGGGTGCGGACCGTCGACGAACTGCTGACCGAGGTCGAGAAGCACGCGCCGGGTGACGAGGTGCGCGTTACCGTGGTGCGCGACGGGAATCCGATGGATCTTCGGGTCCGGCTCGGGAAATCCTAGTGCGAGGGAATCGGGCCGGTAATCCCCCCGCGGGGAGGCGATCCCCCATGACAAGACGACCGACAAGCATCAGAATGAGATGGGGTGCCTGATCAACAAAATAAGCTGAAACGATTCCGCCGGATTGACGATTTGGGAGCGGCCTTGTCATGAAGATCGGCTGGAAAATTCCGGTGGCCATCGCGGTGATCGCCGCGGCCGCGACTTATTTCACGCTCCACGGCTGGAGCTGGGATCATGTCTCGGACGCCTGGAGTCGATTCGCGTCGTCCTCCCACGGCGCGGAAGGCCCTCCCAAGAAACCCTGGCTGGAGAAGAAATCGGAAGCGGAGCAGTCGTGGGACGGCAAGTCGGTCGAGATGACCGCCTCCCAGGCCAACGCGATCGGCCTGGTGATGGTCCCCGTCAAGGCCCAGTCCGAGCCCACCATCCTCCCCCTCGCCGGGGCCACCGACTACGACCCTGCAACCTTGACAATCGTCCGCACCCAGTTCGACAGCCGCGTCGACAAGGTCCTGGTCGACCAGGGGAC
>CALKTZ010000983.1 GCA_937997355.1 uncultured Planctomycetales bacterium
CTACTTCAACCTGTTCTGGACCCGGTTCCAGATCTACTACTGATTCCGCAACGCCTGCCTCGGGCCGCACCCGAGACGGGCCGAAAGCCCCCACTCAACCCGACCAATCCGTGGCATCGGACGAACACCGTCGAGTTCGCGTCGAGAAAGCTGGCCGGCGGCAACCCCTCGGAATGATAAACCAAGGAGGGAGCAATCGGACAGGTACGGGAGGAGGAGCGACAGTGCAGCCACGTCGAACATGCCGAACGCCCATTCTCGAAGGGATGGAAGATCGGGTCCTGTTGAGTGTGGTCGGGACTCGGACGGGTGTTGTCGAGCGTCCCCATGCCGTCTCGACGACAACGGTGGAAGTCTCTTCCCAGAATCTGGCCGCTCGACGGCGCACGACCGTGTTTGCCGTCTCCGCCAAACCCACCGCCGGGAGCGCGGTCCGGCCGGAGGTGGTCGGCACTCACGGACCGGCCGGAAAGTCACTCCCCCTGCTCCGCATCACGGCGTATCGCGCCCGGCATCATTATCCCGCGCGCGCTTACACCAAGGTTGCCAACGCCGGGGCGCTCTCCACAGCGGTGACCGGGCAGAACGGCTCAACCGGTTCCTATGTCGCGAAAACCGAATTGTCCGGTGACCTGAACGGCGACGGCCAGGTGAATCTCCAGGATCTGGACCAGTTCACCAGGTATTACAACACGAAGCGCGGACAACGGAATTACAACCCGGCCGCCGACTTCAACGCCAACGGCCGCATCGGCCAGGACGACGCGCGATTCATCCTCAGGAACATGAGCCCGCTCAGTTCCAGGATTCCCCTGGAGCTTGATCTCTGGCTCTCGCCCGACGACCAGATCAACTACAACGGGACCAAGAATTCGGGCGGGACGACAGCCAAGCGGTTCGTAACCATCCACGGTCATACCACCCCCGGATCGATCGTCCTGAAGGATTCCGGCCTGGGGGACTATGCATTCAAGGGACAGGCCATCGCAACGGACGCCAAGGGAAACTTCTCGGTTCAGGTTGAAAACCAGGATGGGATCAACACCAACAATTTCATGGTGATTGATCCGTTCAACCAGCAAACGATTCGCTCCTTCCCCATCTTCTGGACGACTCAGGCGTACAAGGCCCATTGAGGCCAACCCGGAGACCCGAACACGCCCCGATCGATTCGCCGTGGCCGAGCGGTTCCACTCGCCACGGCGTCGGCGCGCGGTTTTCAGGCTTCCGCCGATCAATCATCGCGATCGGCAGACGCCACTTGCATGAGCAATCGTCTACCCGACGATCCCTGGCCTGCCGAAGACAGAGTGAGGCAATCTCGCCCAAACCTGCTCGCTATTGGTTCATCGCGAGCGAATAGCGATCGGGGTCTTATGCAAATATTCTTATGGATCGCCCGCTTCGATGAAGGAACGTCAGTCGCCGTGCTTCACGGCGATCGGCGCATGGATCGGCGTCGTGACCGGGGCCACGGTGAGGTCGGCCTCGGCCGGCTTGAGCAAGGGGGGCGGCGAGCCGAGGGCTACGAAGAGTCGGAATTGCTGCTGGTTGTATTGATTGATGATTCGAATCAGGTTGAGGCGAGCCTGGGCGAGATAGGTCAGGTTGTTCAGGACCTCGATCGGGCGTCCCAGATTCTGCCGGGCGCGATCAAGGTCTCCTCGAAAGCCCGATTCGCCGGTTTCGAGTTGTCGGCGCGCGTAGTCGATCTGGTCGTGCGCGGCGATCGCCTCCGCTCGTGCCGACGCAACCTCCTGGCGAACCAGATTCATGACCCGCACACGTTCGGCGTCGGCCTGGCCAAGCTCGCCCCGGCGTTGCTTTTGAAATCCGAGATTGCCAAAGCCCAGGTTTGAGAATGTCCAGAACAGTTGGACGTCGAAATCGGTCCTCCCGGCGAAATTCCCCACGTAAGGAGGAACCAGGTTACTGCCGCCGCCGAAGGCCCCGCCGCTAAAGCCGAGCCAAATGGTCGGGAGGAGCGGCCTCGCATATTCCTGTTTCAACCGCGCATCGGCCGCTTCGACGTCGGCGGTTCGCGCCCCCATTTCGGGGCGTCTGGCGATCGCCACGCGAATCAATTCCTCGCTCGGGACATGAAGGTCGATCAGGTCGATCGGCTCAATCGCCGAGGAGAGTGAACGCAGCCGCACCGACGGGTCCAGGTTGAGGACCCGCGAGAGCCGGGCCGCCGTGACGGCGACCTCTCCCTCGGCCTGTTGGACTTCCGCCCGCCGGAGCAACACTTCGGTGGCGGCCCGTTTGGCGTCGGCATCGCGCCCCGCGCCGGCGGCCGCGAAATCGTGGGTCAGCTTGGCGACGATCGCCGTCTGGGATTCGTTAAGCCGCTGGG
>CALKTZ010000984.1 GCA_937997355.1 uncultured Planctomycetales bacterium
GGGACACGGCCAAACCTGCCAGGAGCCCGAGCACGAGGACCACAGCCGTTCGCGACAAGACCATGCCGACCTTTCCTTTGCTCAGTAGCTCCGATCGCGGAAGGAACCGGCCCCGAGATCGGTTGAACGTCCTTCTTCCGACAATAGTCGAACATGCGGAAAAGGAGAAAACAAGTGCGTGCATACGATTGGCCGGATCGCGAAAATTCGACTCATGGCCAGATTGTTCACATCGAGATTTCACTCATAAATCGTTTCAAATCGATCCGCGATCCTCTTGTCTCGAAGCCGCCTCTGGCGTAATCTGGTGGGCGATACTCGATGGGCGTCCGGCCTCATTGCCGGACAGGAAGCCGGTGGAAATCCGGCGCGGGACCGCCGCTGTAAGCGAGGAGGTTCCCGGACAAGAATCCCACTGTGGGCCTTTGCTCATGGGAAGGGGTCCGGGAAGCGTTTGACTCGCGAGCCAGAATACGGCCCTTCGAGTTTACCCAGGCGATGCTTCGGCCCTTAAGCATCCGGTGGGGCATGTCATGGCGCGCCGCCCTTGCGCCGATGCCTTTCCGAATCCGGCCGAAGTCTCCGGCCCCGGAAAGGATACGAGTCTTGATCCTTGGTTCGACTTCCTCGCCTCACGCCCGACGGGGTTTCACCCTCATCGAGCTCCTGGTCGTGATCGCGATCATCGCGGTGCTGATCGCGCTGCTGCTCCCGGCCGTCCAGGCCGCCCGAGAAACCGCGCGGCGCATCAACTGCGTGAGCAATCTCAAGCAAATCGGCATCGCGCTGCACGGCTATCACGACCAATCCAACACGTTCCCCGCCGGAGGGTGGATCTCGCTCCCGACCCAGCCGCTGACGGTCAACATGAACATCGGCTGGTCGGCCGTCATCCTCCCCTGGCTCGAACAGCGGCCGCTCTACGACGGCCTGAACCTCAACTTCCGCTACAACGACCGACCCAACTCCACCGCGGGCTACACGGTGCTCTCGATCTACGTCTGCCCGTCGGAGCCTCGGGCGAGCCTCTGGGGGAAGTCCTCGGGCGATACCTACACCTATGCCGACGCCGATTACGGCGGGATGTACGGGCCGCGCGGGCTGACGTCGAAAACCGACACCAACAACCCGCCGCGCGGGCCGCTCATCTTCAATCAGAACATCTCGATCCGGGAGATCACCGACGGGACCTCGAAGACCCTCATGGTCGGCGAGGCCCCGGAGGCGATCAACGCCCTCTGGATCAGCGGGCATAACTGTTTCGACCAGGCCGCGGCCATCAACGCCCGCCCCAAGACGGAATTCGGCGAAGAGCTGACGAGCCAGCATCCCGGCGGCGTGAATGCCCTCTTCGGAGACGGCTCCGTCCACTTCCTCAAGAACACCACTCATCTCGCCGTCCTCAGCGCGCTCTGCACCCGGGCGCAGGGCGAAGTGATCGACGATTCCTCGTTCTGAAACATCAACGTTCAACCATTGGTTTGATCGAAGCACCAACGTCAAGGAGCTGACTTTCATGGTTCGACCCGTGCGTACTCTCTTCGGCCTCTGCCTGGCCCTGGCATCGTTTGCCCCTCCGGCGACCGCGGGGATCGCGGTCAGCACCTTCGAGGATTTGGGGGTGGGCGCGAATTCCTACCTCAACGCCGCGAATCCCGCCCCCCCGAACACTCCCATCCCTTACGAGTCCTCGGGCTACTTCGTCAGCGGCGGGAATTCGTTCTACAACGTCGCCGGCGAGGACGACTATTTCCCGTACTGGTCGGGCTGGGCGATTTCGAGCACGACGAACGTCAAGGACAACGTCTTCGAGAACCAGTACAGCGCGATCGCCGGCAAGGGGGCCGACGGCTCGGCGACCTACGCCGTGGCGGATACCGGCAGATCGCCCACCTCCATCAATCTCGCACCGGGCGCCAAGCCCATCTCCTTCGACGTGACCAACACCACCTACGCCGCCCTCACCATGGAAGGGGGAGATCCTTACGGCTACACTCAGCCCTTCTCGCACGACCTCAAGTCGTTCTTCCTCCTCACCATCACCGGCTACAGCGGCTACGACCGGACCGGCTTGCAGTTGGGAACCCTGGAGATCTACCTGGCCGATTTCCGAGACAACGACAAGTCCAAGAACTTCATCCTGAAGGACTGGGAAACGGTCCTGCTGCCATCAAGCTTCGAGAACGCCGCGAGTTTGTCGTTCTCGCTCAGCTCTTCGGACAACTCGATCTGGGGCATGAACACGCCATCCTACTTCGCCCTCGACAACCTGACCGTTGCGCTGCCGAACGTCGCGCCGGTGCCCGAGCCGGCGAGCCTCTCGCTCTGCCTGGTGGGAATCGGCCTCGGCGGCCTGCTGGTCCGGCTTCGTCGCAAGCAGGGGATTTGAACCCATCTTTCGCAGG
>CALKTZ010000985.1 GCA_937997355.1 uncultured Planctomycetales bacterium
CTGGACTTTCACGCCGAATCGCTCCGCCGTGTTCAGCAGCATCAGGATTTCGTCGGCCCGGTAGCAATGGCTATGGATCTTGATCGACCCTTCCAGGATGCGAGCGAGTGCTTCGAGCCGAAGGTCGCGACGGGGCGGGGGACCCGCGGCTTTCTCGCCGTCCGCCTGGAGAACGCGTTGATACTCCGCATGGAGTTTCTGATAATCCCGCGCTTCCAGGAATGCGCGCTCGATCACCGATTGGACGCCCATGCGGGTATTGGGAAATCGACCTCGGGTCCGGGTGACATTCTCCCCGAGCGCGAATTTGACCCCCTGGGGGCCATGCTTCAGGATCAATTCCCGGCCGGGTTTGCCGTACCGAAGTTTGATGACCGCATCCTGGCCGCCGATGGTATTTGCCGAACCGTGAAGGAGCCTGGCGGTTGTGGTCCCCCCCGCGATCGCGCGATAGATGCTCACGTCGTCTCCGGTGACGACGTCCTTGACCCGAATCTCCGGGACCACCGAGAGGCTGAACTCATTCACGCTCCCCTGAATGGCCATGTGAGAGTGGGTGTCGATGATTCCCGGCATCGCCACCAGGCCCTCGCCGTTAATCACCGTGATCTCCTTGGGAATCGTCACGTCAGGTCCAATGGCCGCAATCTTGCCATTCAGGACGAGAATCGAGCCTTTTGAAATCGTCCCCTTGGTGACGGTGAGAATCGCGGCGTCCTTGATGAAGACATTGCCCCCGGTCTGGAGCCTTGGCTTGCGGTCTTCGTCGAATTCCGTGGCGACATCGACGAACGGAGTTTTCGGCCTGGCCGGCTGTTCCGCGGCTTTCGGCCGGGATTCGGCATCCTGTCGGGGTGAAGGGCCGGGCTTCTTGGCCGCCTCGGAATCCTTGGGAGCCGAAGCATCGGGCTTTTCATCCGATGTCGGATTTGCAGACTCCTCGCTCGGCGATGCCTTCTTCTTGGGCTCCTCCGTCGGAGACTTGAGAGGAGCTTTGTCGTCGTGCTTGAGTTCCTTGGGGGATTCGGTTTTCCGCGATGTTTTTGATGATTCGTCCGACTTGTTTCGCGAGTCCTTCGACTCGCCCTGGCCCTCCCCACCCGATCCGCGACGGTCCCGCTTCCCGGGCTCATTTCCGGTGCCGGCATCGGGAGGTTTGATCTCGAATTTCTGACCGTCGACGAGGATGTAACGGACCTTCGCCTTCTCGTCGCCGAGTGGGGCCGACGAGACGACGAGATGCCCGAGTTTGCCGACTTCCAGGCTACCGAGCAGCCGATCGACCCCCGCGATCGACGCGGCCGAGGCCGTCAGAGCCCGCAACGCCTCCGCGGGTTTCAAACCCGCGGCGAGCACGGCTCGGAGTTTTG
>CALKTZ010000986.1 GCA_937997355.1 uncultured Planctomycetales bacterium
CCGCCTCTTGAGGCTGAAGGCCGCGGGCCCGCTCGAATCGATCCTGATCATCGACGATGAGGAGGAAGACCGTACACGACTGAGGGGAATTCTCCGCGAGCTCGGGCACTTTCGCATCGTCGAATCGGAGACCGGGGCGGATGGCCTGCGTCGGGTTCAATATCAGAACTTCAATGTGATCTTCCTCGATCTTGCCCTCCCGGATGCAACAGGGTTCGAAGTCCTCGACCGGTTGAAATCGGACGCCACCTCCCGGGATATCCCGGTCATCATCACCACGGCCATCCCCCTCGAGGGGGATGAACGCGACCGATTGCAGCAGACGACGGCCATCGTATCCAGGTCCGTGAGCGAGCGGGATAAGGTCTTCGCGAAGGTGCGCGACGCCTTGATCAAGGCCGGCCTGAGCACTGTCGGGGCAGCCCGGGAGTCATGATATGACCGAGACGCCCCCAATCACAATCCTGCTCGTCGATGATGATGAAGCCAAGCGTTACTCGGTCTCGAAAATACTCCGCAGGGCGAATTATCGGGTCAACGAGGTCGTCACCGGTTACGAGGCGTTGCAGGCCGTCTCGGATAAGCCCGATCTGATCATCCTCGACGTCAAACTCCCCGACATGAGCGGCTTCGAGGTCTGTCGGCGAATCAAGGCCGATCCCGCCACCGCGAATATCCCGATCCTTCATGTGTCGACGACATTCGTGGACATCGGGGACAAGGTCCAGGGACTGGAGGGGGGCGCGGATGGGTACCTGACCGACGTCCTCGAGCCCGTCGAACTGATCGCTACGGTCAAGGCGTTGCTCCGCGCCCGCAACGCGGAGGAGGCGGCACAACTCACCGTCCGGCAATGGCAGGTCACGTTCGACGCCATCAACGACGGGGTCATGCTGCTCGGGGAGAACGGCCGGATTATCCAGGTCAATGCGGCACTTGTGAGGATCTTCGGGACGTCGCACGCCGAGACGATCGGCAAGTCGTTCCACGAGTTCCTGGAGATCGAGCCGACGCCCGGCGATTCCCCCTTCCTGCGGATGATGCAGTCCCGAGATCGGGAGTCGGTCGACCTGAAGCGCGCCGGAAGTTGGCTGAATATCTCCGTCGATCCCGTCCGGGGGCAGGATGGTGTCATCCGCGGAGGCCTGAGCATCATCTCGGACATCACCGACCGCCGCCATCTCGAAGAGCAGCTCAGGTCGCGGGCCGACGAACTGGCCTCGGCGGACGCGCGGAAGAACGAATTCCTGGCGATGCTCGCCCACGAACTCCGCAACCCGCTCGCTCCGATCCTGAATTCGCTCGAAGTGATTCGCCTGATCGGCGTGCATCAGCCAGGAGTCGAGCAGGCCCTCGCCGTGGCCGGACGCCAGGTCCGCCACATGGCCCGGCTTCTTGACGACCTGCTCGACGTCTCTCGCTTCTCCAGGGGGAAGATCCAACTCCAGATTGGACCGGTGGATCTGCTGGCTGTCATCAAGCATGCCGTGGAGGCCACGATGCCCAAGGCGACGAGCAACGGGCAGACCCTCAGCGTGAATGTCCCACCGGGGCCCATTCAGCTCGACGGGGATTCGACCCGGCTCGAACAGGTGCTCGGCAATCTCCTGAACAATGCCAGCAAATACTCCGATCGCGGCGGGCTGATCGAGTTGAATGTTTCGTCGGAGGAGGGTGAGGCGGTCATCCGGGTCAAGGACGACGGCATAGGCCTCAGCCCCGCGATGCTCACAAGAGTCTTCGATCTCTTCTCGCAGGCGGATCTCTCGCTCGATCGATCCCAGGGAGGGCTGGGGATCGGGCTGACCCTGGTGAAGAATCTCGTCGAACTGCACGGCGGGACGGTGTCGGCAACCAGTCCCGGGCCGGGACTCGGCAGCGAGTTCATCGTGAGGCTCCCGCTCTCAGGTGAGGCCGCACCCCCCGACGATGAACCCAGCCAAATCTCGAGTTCGGGGTTTATTTCAAAAGAGCGCCGGGTGCTGGTGGTCGATGACCATGCGGACTCCGCGGCCAGCCTCGCCCAAATCTTGAAGTTCTGGGGACATCAGGCATCCATTGCTCACGACGGGACGCAAGCGATTCAGCTCGCGGCTTCCCAGTCGTTCGACCTCGTCCTCCTCGATATCGGGCTCCCAGGCATGAACGGCTTCGAGGTGGCGGAACGTCTCCGAAAACTGGATACCCCTCGCCGGCTCATGATCGTGGCACTGACCGGCTATGGGCAGCGAGAGGATTTCCGCCGGTCCCAGGAAATCGGCTTCGACGCCCATCTCGTGAAGCCAGTCGATTTCACCTCGCTCCAGGAGATCCTGGAGAAACTGAATCCCCGATAGACCTCAACCTTGCGAGTCCGAGGCATCGAGAGTCCGGAGAGATTCGAGCATCTCCCGGGCATGCCTGGTCGGCTGGAACTGCGAGGAAAAAACGTGCCGAAGGATACCCTCGCGATCGATCAGGAAAGTCGAGCGCCCGGGCAGCAAGCCGAATGTCTTCGGGACTCCGTACCTGCGCCGGACCTCGCCGTCGGGGTCCGTCAGGAGGAGGAAGGGGAGTTGATACCTGTCGCGGAATCGCTCCAGGGACGAGGGAGGATCGCCGCTGATCCCGATCACGACGGCCCCCGTCCCACGAAACGTGTCGGCGCCGTCGCGGAACGAGCAGGCCTCGGCCGTGCAGAATGGGGAATTTGCCCTCGGGTAGAAGAAGAGGATGACGTTCGATCGACCTCGATAATCGTGGAGGCTCACCGGCGATCCGTCGACCGCCATCAGCGTGAAATCGGGCGCGCGATCTCCAGGCTTCAATTCCATCGACTCGGCCACGGGAATCCTCATCAATAGGTGCCGTCCGCGATCACCTCACCACCGGCGCGCGTCGCGATCGCCCGCCAAACCGCCAGGTCGAGGGAGTTCCGCTCGAACGCGACATGGCCGTCGTCGAAGAGGCGATTGACCCCTCCGGGATGGAGGCTCCGCCC
>CALKTZ010000987.1 GCA_937997355.1 uncultured Planctomycetales bacterium
TATCGGCCTGGGCGAACAGGGGGAGGGTCCGCGTGAGCGGATCGAGATTAGCCCCGGTCGAGAGGAGTCGGGCTTCGAAGATCTTGCCGGGATACGAGGTTGCCGTGAGCCGGATCGTCCCGCCCTGAATCTGGGGTAGGCGGGCGACATCGGACTCGGGGATGTTCGCATTCACCCAAATGGTTCGCAGGTCCGCCAGGGTGAACAGGACGTCGACGGGGTCGGCCTTCTGGCTCGGCACGGCGAATTTCGACGTGATCGTGCCGTCGAAGGGGGCGTCGATCCGATAAACCGTCACGTCGTCGTCGATGAGTTCTCGCGTGTCCTGGTCGGATTTCGCCAGGAGCGCGCGGATATCCTCCGAGACCCCCAGGATGCGTAGGCGTTGGGCGGCGTCGATGACGTCGGCCTCGGCCCGCTTGACCGACTGGTCGGCGACCCGTTTCGCCTGCGCCGCATCGTAGCGGACCTGCTCGATCATGGCTTCGAGCCTGGCCTGCAAACCCTCCCGGCGGTGCCGCGCGACGAGCTTGGGATGTTCGCCGTAAATCTTCTCGTCGCTCAGGGTCTTGGTCTTGCTCTCCTCATGCGACGCGATGTCGAATTCCGAGTAAACTTCCAGCAGCGTGCCGCGATAGGTCCCCAGCGGCCGGTCGGCGAACTTCTTCTCGATCTCGCCGGGATCGGTCCCCTTCCGCAATTCCGGGATGAGCTGGGCGACGCTCGAAGCGATCTGAGAACGCCACTCTTGCTCGTAGCGAGCCGTGGTGAGCGCGCGTCGCTTCTCTCGGAGGTTGAGCCGTGCCGTGCCGATATCGGGACTATCCAGAGTGACCAGGAGGTCGCCTCGCCTGACCATCTGGCCGAGGGATACGTGAACCTCGCGAATGATCCCAGACGCGCGCGGCCGGATCTCCACGCGATGGTCCGAATTGAGCTCGATCCGGCCCACGACGCCGATCTCCTGCGAGACCGGCTCCAACCGCGCCGGCTCGACCTTGATCTTCGCGTTCTCGTATTTCGCGGGCGTGAGCGAAACCGTGTCGGTCGATTGATTGCTCTCGACGGCCGTTTCCGGAGCCGCTCCCGCTGTCGTCTCGGGCGTACCGGCCGTCTCGGGCCGTCTCCAATATTCTGAAGCGAGCGTATAAATCAGGGCGATCGAGCATGTCGCCGCGATGATCCAGGGGACGGCCTGCTTCGTCGCGAGGCTGCGCGGACGCTGCTCTTTTATGGTGATTCCCATTGCCGCGAACTCCTCCGGCCGATCTCTCGCCGAGATCGGCCGACAATCGAGATTGGTGTATCGGTCATCCGGGATGTGTCGCGACGTATCCGTCCCCCGAAGCTGGACGGTGCATGAACGGAAACGTCGAGGGTGTGTGAACAGGGGCCGATGTTCGACCCGGCTGTTGACGTTAGGCGGCGTGTCCCGAGCCGACGGGAATGGCGAGGGGAATCAAGGAATGTCCCCGGCGATTAGCCGGCCCGCTGGAAAGGAGGTGGGATGAGTTCAGCAATTCCAGCGCTGGAGGACCGGGCGAAGTGCGCAGTGCGCAGGCTGCACGACCGAGGCGCGCAGAAAATCCGATCCGGGAGGAGGGATGACGAAATTCGGGGAGTTCTGGGCGTTCTGGATCGGAATTTCGACGTTAGGCGTGGCCGAATCCAGAGTCACGACGGCTCGATCGGCGGAGAGCCACTGCGCATTCGACCAATCGTGATCCAGTCCATCTCCCATGGCCGCTTGATAGACGAGATCGAAACCGGGGCGAGGATGGTCGTCTCCCAGTCCATTCAAATCGTCGCCGGAACCATCATAGGCCGGAAGGACCCAGTGCCAGTGCAGGATCGAGGCATCGGCACTGTTCTTCGCGGTCGGATGCCAGCGAAGCAGATGCTCGTGATAGGTGCAGACTTCGCCTGGCCCGTCGTGGTGGCGAACATTGTGGAAGTCGGGCTGCGGCAAAGGGATATGGATGACGCTCGCGATCAGCAAACTGATCCCGAAGAATCGAACGAAGCCAGGTTTGATGTCCCAAAACCTCACCGTTCGACCTCATATGCTCAGCACGTGGGCAGACGAAACGCGAATGTTGCTCAGCAAATTATGTTTCCCAAGGATATCGGTGTCAAGTTTTGCTGGCTGGTAAAGATTCGCGATGGGCGAAGGAAGGTCTCATTCGACAAAAAGATCTAACGGACGACCGCCGACTTATCTCGGCAAGGCCGTTGGG
The DNA here is from genome assembly GCA_937997355.1 of uncultured Planctomycetales bacterium. Classification (GTDB taxonomy): domain Bacteria; phylum Planctomycetota; class Planctomycetia; order Isosphaerales; family Isosphaeraceae; genus CALKTZ01. The sequence goes on from CALKTZ010000987.1 coordinate 2,238, forward strand.
CAATGGCGAGTTGCAAGGAGCTGGTTCAGCTTGCGGTCGACCTTGACATTCTCTGCGATCCGGGCAAACTGTCGCGGTTTCGGAAAACAGGGGGATTCGACGGGTAATCTCGCGGCGGAATCGCTGTGTCGCGGCTAGCAATAACCAGGCATGAGGAAACCCTGAGTCATGAACGGTTTTCGCCTGAGCGTTTGCGTGTTGATTTTGGCTTCGTTCGGAACGAACGGTAGTTCGAACGCGGGCAATACGCGCGCGGATGACGAGATCGAACGAAATCCCGGCGCGATCGTTGAGCCGGAGAGTTCCCGAGTCGAGCGGCGTGATCCTTCAGGCCGTCATGCCGATCAAAATCGGAAAAGAACGCAGGGGGAGTCCAAGCCGCACAAGCAGATCGTCTCCTACGAATTGGGAGTCGGGCCGCGGTCCTACATGATTTTCGAGCCGAGCGATCCCAAGCCGATCCGCGCACCGGTGGTCGTCTTCCTCCATGGCTGGTTCGCGGTGAATCCGGCAATTTATGGGGCCTGGATCGATCACCTCGTCCGAAGTGGCAAGATCGTCATCTTCCCCCGTTATCAGAACGATTTCAGCACGGCCCCCCAGGAATTCCTGGGCAATGCGGTGGCGGCGATTCGCGATGCCCTCGGCGTGCTGGCCACGGGGCGGGGGCATGTCCGGCCCAGGCTCGACCAGATCGGTTTGATCGGCCATTCGGCCGGCGGGAATCTTGCGGCTTATATCGCGGCAGTCGCCTCGAACCCGAATTCCGGAATCCCTTCCCCGAAGGCGGTCGTGGCCGTCATGCCGGGCGAGGTTTTTCCGCAGAAGGAACCCAACCTGGCGGATATCCCAGCCAAGACGTTGCTCGTGGTCATGGTCGGCGAGGAGGATATTCTCGTCGGCGACTCGCGAGGGCGTGAAATCTTCGCGGAGGCGGTCGCCATCCCTCGCGCCCACAAGCGATTCATCCTGTTCCGGTCTGATCGCCACGGCTATCCCCCGCTCGTGGCCGAACACACCGCCCCCACGGGGGCCAATCGCCGACTCGATACCGGCCACGGCGTGCTGAAGTCGCTTCAATTGTCGCTCGGTGAAGTCAACGCGTTCGACCACGCGGGATTCTGGCGGATCGCCGACATGACCCTCGACGCCGGCTTTTCCGGCAAATCGCTCGATCGGGCCGTCCGAGACCCGGAACAGTTCCGGCATCTCGGCTACTGGAGCGACGGCCGACGCGTCACCCCGCCGATCGTCGCCGATAACCTGGACGACGTCCCTCGCGTCATCCTCTCGAACGGCGTTCGCATCATCCCCTGGCGATTGCCGGAGCGTCTCTCGTTCGGGCAGAATTCGGATCAAACCCAAGCCCGATAGGGGAATGCCAGACGAAAATCTTCCCCAATCGTCATCGACCATCGACGCTCTTGCTGCCAGCCAATCCTTGCCGGTCAACGGCCACCTGATGCATTGCAGGAACTGAGACGATACGGCCCCTGGGGAGTTTTAGCCAAGCTCGGTAGCCTGAGAAGAGAGGTTTGGCGTTCCTCCGTGCGGGAAAGACGATTTCCATCGGCGGAATGACAAAACGTCCTCCCGGATGACTGAACCCGACTCCACGGCCAGGCCGATAGGAGAGGGTGTCATTCATCCCTTGTCAGGAGGGCGCAGGGCGATATGGTCAAGAAACGACATGCGACGAAAACCGCGCAGGCAGCAAATCTTGTCCACTCTCCTGATTTCGAATCTCGACTCGAAGCCTTCCAGCCCGAATTGAGCGAGGATTCGTATGGGACGAATCCCAACGATCGTGACGAGCTAGATCGCTTGAAACGTCAGGTGGTCGCGTTGCAGCGGATCAGCAGCATCGGCATCCTCGCGGGCGGGATCTGCCACGAGCTGAACAACGCGCTGACGCCGATCGTCAGTTACGCGAAATTGGGACTTCGCAATCCGGACCCGGCCTATCGGGAGCGAGTCCTTCACAAGATCCTGGAAGGGGGAGAGCGAGTTTCCCAGATCACCCGTGGGATGCTCGCGCTGGCCAGGCCGGGGCTCGACCAGGGGCATCGCGAGACGGTCGATCTCTCCCAGCTTCTCGAAGAAGTGGTGCTGCTCACTTCCAAGGATCTCGCCAAGAACAAGGTCAGGCTGGAGACCCGGATCGCGGGGCATCATTGCGCCAGCATCAATCCGCCGCAGATCCAGCAGGTCTTGATCAACCTGCTCATCAACGCCCGCCAGGCCATGCCCGACGGAGGGGTGGTGACGCTCAGCCTCGATCTCGACCCGACCGGCCAGCAGGCCGAGCTGAGCGTGGTGGATCGTGGATCGGGCATCTCGACCGACAACCTGCCGCGCATCTTCGAACCATTCTTTTCGACGAAGAGCTCTCCGGATTCCGCGGGGATGGGGGGAACCGGGCTCGGACTGGCCGTTTGCCGTGACATCGTGGAATCGCATCACGGGCGGATTCGCGTGAAGAGCCGGCCCGGCGAAGGCTCGACGTTCACCCTGATCTTGCCGCTCGTGCCAATGCCTGCCGACCACGCGAAGGTCAAGCCGAGCCAGGGAGCAGCCTAACTCCGATCGCCATCGGCCGACTCGGCTCAGACCTGAGCCAGCTCACCGTCGCGCGGACTTGTCGCACCGAGATGGGCATGGGCGGGGCAGAAGGACCAGTCGATTCGGACACTCCACTTGCCCTGATCATCCCCCCTCGCGTGCCAATGCGGGAAGATCGCCGACGATTGATAGACCCGCTCGAAGCCCCCTTCGCTCTGGCTCACGGTCTGGATCGGGAAGCACCAGAGTCCCCCCGGCTGCGACCAGGCCAGTTCGGTCCGGAGGTCGAGCCA
>CALKTZ010000988.1 GCA_937997355.1 uncultured Planctomycetales bacterium
GCCGCGATCGAAGGCGGCCTCGCCCCTTCGGTGTCAAGGGGGCAGGGATGGTCTCTTCCATGGGGAAAAGGCAGAGACCGCCACGCGATGCAGCATCACGGGTGCCAGTTTTCACGGACGCGTTCGAGGGAGTTCGACAACAAATTCGTGGGACTGCGGAACTTGCCGAACTTTGAGTGCATTCATCCCTCGGATCGAGGAGCGTCCAGGCCGAGGCCCCGGAGTTGGCGCGAGCACCAATCGTCAAGAGGCCGCGGCCTGGATTCTCCCCGGATGGGTTCCAGATCACCGCGAAAAGCCAGAGCTTGATGCCCGCCCAAGGTTTAGTCGGGCGTGTTCGTCTCGGGCTATTAGGGTATCGGCGGGGTGGAACTCCGGCTTGACTCCGCGGCGGCGATTCAACAAGCGATTGTTTATTCGGGCCGCAACAGCGGCGCAACATAGATTTTGAGAAATGACGGAGAATCCGTCCCCATGTGCCCACCGAAATAACCGGTACGCATCATCGATGGCTTCCAACGAACCTGATGAAGCTTCAAGTATCCTTGATCCTCGGCCGACGCGGCCTCGATCACGACTTTCGAGGATTGTTTCCGGGGAGGACGGAACCCGACCAACCCCGCGCTCACGCTCCGGACCCGATCGATCGTCCCGAAGATGCGGGTGCCCGCGCCGAGGATCACCACGTCCAGGGGAGACCAGAAGACGTACACCTCTCGGCGCACTCCGCGCAAGGCGGCCGAGAGATCGTACGAGGGGGAAAGCGCCGGCGCCAGAAGGATCACGCGATCGATGCAATCGGGCGGCGCGTACTCAAGCGCCCGGATCATGACCCCCGATCCCCCCGATTTGGCGACCAGGAAGATCGGCGAGTTCGGGTGCTCCTCCCGGAATCGGCCGGCGGCATTCGCGATCGCGCGCGCCCAGGCGTCCCGGTTCTCCACGCGAGTCAGGTCCGCATGCCAGCGGCCGAAGCCATGCCCCCAGGGGACCACGGAGACCGCCAGCTTCGACCCCAATGAGCCCAGGACGTAACGCAACGCCGTCCCGCACAGGTCGAGTCCGCCGACCCCGTCGGCCATCATCACCAATCCGGAGCAACCCTCGGGGACCTGGCCGTCAAGTTCCGGGGATCGCCCCCCATCTCCTCGGTTCCAAACGGCCTCTCCGCGATCGAACGGGGGGCCGTAAAGCCTCCGGAAGATCGATTCGACCAATGCATGATAAGGAGCGGCCATCAGAAGCGCCACCGATCGTTTTTTCGAGAAGTTGGGAACGGATCGGCCTGTTCGATTGATCGATCCGAATCAGTCGCGGTCGCGATCCGGCCTGGCCGGCTCGGTGTCCGCCTCCTGCCACTTGAGCGCCCGGGAATGCTGCGTCGGGGTGACGCGGAGGATGCTCTCCCCGTTCTGAAAGAGCCGGACGGTCCCGTTGGATTGACTGACGACGACGGCCAGCGCCTTGGTCGCCTTGGTGATCGCGGCGGCCGCCCAGTGACGAGTCCCCAGTCCCTTCGTCAACGTGAGGCCGGTCATCGGGGCATCGATGAGGCGGCAGGCAGCCTCGACGGTCCCGTCTCGAGCCACGATGAACGCACCGTCCATCTGGGCGATCTCCTTGATCGCCTCGCGAACGCGGCCATCTCGGACATTCCGCTCCTTGCGGCGATATCCCTTGAACGGGTCGAACCCGAGCGGCCGGGTGCGGGCGAGTACATTGCGGACGTCCCCGACCACGATCAGGGTTCCCACCGGCTTTCCTTCACGCCCTTCCCGGCCGATCTCGACGGCCGCATCCAGGACCGCCTTGAGCGTCTCGAACGGCACGGACGTTTCGATGGCGCGTAAATCTCTCGCGGAGAGGCGTTCGAGGTGTTCCCCCAGCCGGATCACGGTGAGCGAATCGAGCGACTCCGCTTCGAATCCGGAATAAACCACCACCACCTTTGCCCCTTCGCGGAGCAGGTCATTGGCGACCGCCTCGATCAGGGCGAGCGTAATCCGCTCGCTGATCGAGACCTCGTCGGGCTCCACCTCAAGCTCGATGGCGATCAGCCCCGCTTTCCTGGCGAGGTCGAGCTGGCGTTTCGAGGCCGAGGCGACGTAGACCGTGATGCCCGGATCGCACTGGGCGAGGGTTGCGTCCCAATCGAGAGGCCCTTCCGGGAGGATCAAAACTCCCATCGCGCCCACCCTCACCGAGGCTTCGCAGGCGAGGGACAAGAGAGGCGGTACGGCCGTCTTGGATACGACAACAGGCGTCACGGAGTTCGGCCTCGTGAATTCGAGTTTCAGGGAGACGGGATCGAATTCGCCCGCGCTCAAGGGGAGGCAAGCCGCGGGCATCGCTTCTCAAGATCGGGACGCGACCGGTCTCATTGATCGCTACCGATCCGATCATCGAACAAGATTTGGATCAATCGGAATGGAAAAGCAAAGCACCGGGGTCGCGTGATGCGTCCCCGGCGCCGAAGCAGCTCGATGCGCGGTCAATTCTCAGTTCTTCTTGGGCTCTTCCTTCTTGGCCTCAGCCTTGGGTTCTTCCTTCTTCGCTTCTTCCTTCTTCACCTCGGGCTTGGGCTCTTCCTTCTTGGCCTCAGCCTTGGGTTCTTCCTTCTTCGCTTCTTCCTTCTTCACCTCGGGCTTGGGCTCTTCCTTCTTGGCCTCAGCCTTGGGTTCTTCCTTCTTGGGCTCTTCCTTCTTGGTCTCGGGCTTGGGCTCTTCCTTCTTCGTTTCTTCCTTCTTGGCCGCGGGGGCCGGTCCCTTGGCCTTGCGGACGGCTTCGATGTGCGAGTTCAGGATGCTGGCTCGCTGATCGTACCACTGCTTCAGCCCGGCGCTCGGGTTGATGATCCGCACATCCTTCTGATAGTTGATCCCTTCCACCTTGCCATAGCCGGTGAACCAGGCGCCCAGGACCTCGGGGCTCACGGCGAACGGCGTGGTGCCGCCGGTCTTCTTGACGACGCGTCCATCGGTGGCCCGGCCGGTGATGAGGATGTCGAGGATGGGGGGCGGGTCAATGGAGGTGTCAACGAGCCCGGCGTCTTGCGCGGCCACGATCGCCTCGGCGACGGCGCGGCGAGCGGCTTCGAGCTTGGCCTGAACTTCCGGCGGAATCGTCGGCAGAGGGGCTTCGGCGGGCTTGGCGGCCTCTTCCTTCTTGGGCTCTTCTTTCTTTGGCTCTTCCTTCTTGGCGTCGTCGGGCTTCGCGGTTGCGGAGGCTGGGGCGGGAGCGGCGGCAGGAGCCTCGACCTTCGCTTTCGCAGGCTCTCCTTGCCCATAGGACGTGGTGTGGAAGAATCCCACGCTCAGAACCAGGCTCAAGGATAAAGTCGCCCAGGCCAGTCGGCTCGCCATTCGCGTCTCTCCGGTGGAGTTGATCATCATCATTTCTGGTCGTCATCCCTTGGATTTCGGCGATTCGCGAGGACGCGGCATTTTGAAATCCCCGCAACGGACCGTCCGTTGCAGGCACGCCTCCGCCGCCCGAAAACCGTTTTTTGCCGAGTTTACCGGCCATTCCGCCCGCATGCTAGGGAGCATCGGGGCGTCTTCGACGTTGTCGGCCTCGCCGCGGATTCCATATCAGGGCCGTCTAATTTCCCCAGAGCCATCAGGTTTTCCAGATTAACAGAAATAGCTGTCGATCCTTGCATGCTCCGGGTCGTCGGGATTGCGTCGAAAAGGGGGGAAACGAGGAATCATCGCGGAAATCCCGAAAATCGGGTTATGCCATCCGTCGGGGATTGCCGAAGTCATAACCAGGACTTCGGGATTCGGAACGGACGCCGTCGGGTGTCGTGGCCTGCCCGAACAAGTTGGTGGTGAGCGGGAGGAACGCGATGGGGCAGCGTCATCACGAGGATCGGGCAGGCCGTGCGCATCGGTCGAGGCCGAGCTTGGAATCCCTCGAAGGGCGGCAACTCTTGAGCGTCGCGCCGACGGCGACCCTCCAGGCCGATGCCTCGGCGAAGTCCAGCTCGCCGAATCTCCAGGTATTCAAATACAAGACCCCGAGCGGCGGCACCGCCACGATTCAGATTCAGGGGCGAGGAACCCTGGAGGGGACGACCGCCCCGGGCGGCGTGCTGAATCTCGTTTACAGCAAGACCAACGCCAATACGAAGATCATCGGCTCGGTCAAGGGGGGGAACGGTACCGCCCCGCTGGCGACAATCCGCTACAAGAATCTCTCGATCGAAAACCTGAGCGGGGTCGGCGGGAGCGTCCTCAAGACGGCCAGCCTGAAACAGTTCAATCTCATCGATAACGGCAATATCAACCTCACGTCGGGCGTGGATATCGTCTACCTGAACTCGATCGGCGCCAACACCCAGGTCCACCTCCGCTACCTTCCCGAGACGATCCCCGCTTCGGATACGGCCGGGAGCGCGTCGGATACCACGAACAATGTTTCGAACAACATCATCACCGACGTATTCCTTGTCCAGTCTCTGGCCGGGTCTTCGGGCGAATTCCTCACGGCCGGTAACATCGTGAATGAAAGCGTCGCCGGGCATCCTGGTGCCCCCCCCGCCCCCCCGGGCATCATCCTCAAGGTGAACCGGATCAAGGGGAACATTACCAATCCGCCGAACCTGCTCACCGATGCCGAAATCTTCGGCTACGACGCGACCACGAACCGGTTGATCCGATTCAACACCGCCACGGGAGATCCCAACCTGACGATCCAGGTGCCAGGGACGAGCCCGATGGTCGGCGGCGCGGCCCTCTCGCGGAACGCCGGGCACCTCGACGTCGTCGTCAGCGACGGCACCACGGTCTACGCCTTCAACGCCGTGACCGGCGCGGCGGAAGGCTCGTTCACCGTGACGAATCTCGGTTTGACGAACTTCACCGGCATCGATGCACTCGGCTCGACCGATGCGACGCTCGTCATCGGGGATTCAAATGGCGGTGCTCAAAACGCTGGGATTCTCCAGGAAGTCGACCTGACCCAGAGCCTCATCGCCGGCCAGGCCGTGCCCAAGGGGGCGGCGTATACCCCGCAGAATCAATTCACGACGACCGGCGGCCTTGCCGGCGTGCCGGGTTCGGTGAACATCTTCGCGGCGGGCGCGGCCCACTTCAACACGTTCCAGCCCGATCAGGTTCAGCTCGGCTACCTCACCCTGAGCACCTACACCTTCAACACCAGCGCCACCGGCACCACGTTCA
>CALKTZ010000989.1 GCA_937997355.1 uncultured Planctomycetales bacterium
ATGGCATTCATGCTTCCGCCTCAATCGAACCGTAATCCTGGTGAGGAGGGCATCGAAGTTCGATCGGGCTGGCAGCATCGTGATGGATTCCCACATGGTCCTGACAATGGAGTGGAATGAGGTCTCGATCTTAATCGGTGGTCGCCGTCGAATTCAACGACACGAACGATCGAAACGCGCACCACGAACCTGCGATTGCTCCCGAGCTCCAGTAATATGAATGAAATAGGCGAGAGAAACGATGCGAGATATTCTTGCCGCAAGGTTGGTGGAAAGTTATCGTTAATCCAGTGTCAAGAATGTGTTTGAGCGAATCCTCCCCGCGAATCAACGGGAATTGATTATGAACCGGCGATATTGGCTAACCGCGACGTTTGCTCTCTTATTTTTGGAAGCCTCCTGCGCTTCGGCCCATGCACAATGGGGATTCCCCGGGGCCTTCGGCGGATTCGGCTGGGAAGGATGGGGTGGGACAACCGTCGCGGGTGACGAGGCGAGGGGCCTGGGGATGTTCGCGGCGGGACTTGGCACCTACAACAAGCTGTCCGCCGAAGCCGAGAAGATCAACGCCGAGACGGTGAAGCGGTGGAACGAATACTTGTACCAGTCTCAATTGCAGGCCGACATCCGGCGTCGGGAGAGGGCTGTCCAGCGAGTCGCCAACAATCGGGAACGGGCCGAAACGACCCTGGAACGCCTGCGAAAGAATCCCACCGAGCGGGACATCCTCTCGGGCGATGCCTTGAACGCCGCATTGAACGACCTGAACGATCCTCGAATTTACACGAAGGCCCTGGATGGGGCGAACGAAAAGATCGCCGGAGAGAAGGTCCGGAGCATCCCCTTCCGATACAACGCCGCCGCGGTCACGTTGAGCATCCATCAGCTCGCCACCGGCGAATTCCCGGCAGGACTTCAATCGCCCGAGTTCGCCGCGGAACGAGAGTCACTCAGGGCACTCGACGCGGAGATCACCAAACAGATCGAATCCGATCAGGATCCCGATCCGGCGACCGTCCGGATGCTCCTCAAGGCCATCTATGACGCCGAAGAAAAGGCCGCCAAGGTACTCCCCGCCAATACGCTTCAACTCAGGCAGGCCGAGAAATACCTCAAGGCGCTCCACGGCCTGGTGTCGATGCTGAAAACCCCTTCGCTCGAAGGTTATCTGGCCGGAGTCGTGAAGCGACCGGAGACGACCTATGCCGAGCTTCTTCGCTTCATGAATGCGTTCAATCTCCGCTTCGGTCCGGCCACCACGCCTCAGCAGCGAGCCATTTACACGTCGCTTTATCCCGGCCTGGCGAAACTGCGAGATCAGGTCGCTCCGGCCCTCGCCGCGACCTCCACTCATCCTTCGCCCGGCGTCGCCCAGGACTTTTTCAACTGGATGAGCTTCGGCGATCTGTCGAAGAGCGCGCCGAAGCCTTGATTGAAAGATCCTGGCAACGAGACCGCCCCGCTGCTTGAGTTGATGAAGGATTGTCGGAAATCCGGGTCCGTGATCGGGCGGCGATTCGGCTGAGCAGGTCGAATCGCCGCTTAGAAATAAAGCTGGAACCTCAGCCAGAACATATCCAGGGCTGTTTGAGGCCTGCCCGGCTGATAGTAGACCGGATCGCCAAAGTTGCCGTGCAGCCAGAACATGTAGATTTTGAGGTATTCATTCCAGTACCAGTTCAGGCCAAGCTCGGTCGTCGTGGCCGAGTTCGACCAGCGGTTTCGATCCGCCAGCCCTGTGTCGAAGACTTCATTTCCGAGCGTCAATTGACTGACCCGGCCCACCAACTCCCAGGCACCAATCCCCGGGCGTTGTCCGGGCCTCGTGGGAACCACGGGACGGCGGGGCATGATCATCGCCCTTCGATCCACATGCTCGCCTGTTAAGAAGTACGCCCCCGTCACATAGAAGGCGGAGATGGGAATCCGAGCGGCCGAGTGGCGCGCCGGTGAGGCATAGGTTCCATAGCCGTAGTTCCACTCGCTGATGAGGGAGAGTCCCTTGTAATAATAGGCCGAGTGAACCGAGCCGAGCAGCCGCGGACCTTGCTCCAACGTATTTTGATTGAGCGTCAAGAATGGCGCCGATGCGAGCGCGTCCTGCGATGAGTTCGTCGGTGCAACTGCGCCGATGCGGAACGACTGAGGAACGGCCACCTGATCCTGTCGCCCATAATCGACCGAGGTGCCGACGTTCAGATCGCGTAGGAACGAGAGGGATCGAGAGTTCTGGAATGGCCGTGCATTCACATAGCCCATGAAATCCTTGGCGCTGTTCGTGTCTTCGAACGAGTTTCGGGGGCCGGTGAAGATCCCCGCGGCATAATCCAACCTCTTGTCGAGCAGGTAACCCCATGCCATCAAGCCGACCTGACGGTTCGGTCCCAGGTTCGTCGTGAAGAGGGAACGCTCGGGGGTGGGGAGCCAGAGATTGCGGACGGCGAACTGGTCGTAGCCGAGGGGGGTGAAGTAACGACCGAACCGCACCTGGAATTGGTCGATGGGATGGAAGTTGAGAAAAGTCTCCAGGATATTCAGCTCGCCGAAACCTCGGTTGAGCGAGAACACATACTCGATCGGGCGGGTCATCCGGCCGTTGAAGAAGATTCGCTGACGGGGCAGGAAGAAGCCATCCTGAAAGGGAGTGTGATTCGTATCGTTCCAGATCCGGGCTTCGACCTGGGATTGGATGTGGATCTGGAGCAGGAATTCCTCATCGCGGGTCATGTACTGAAATCCAGGCCCGAAGTTCGAGTCCAGCGGGATCTTCGAAGGGCTGGAAATTGTCGAAGGACGAGGAGCTCTCGACCGAAACGGATTTGGTTCGATCGGCTGCGTTTCGTATTCGGGGACCGGGCCGTTGTATTCGGGGGCAATCGGTTCATCTTCCCCTGCGACTGTCCCGCCCATCGGCATCGTCGGCTCTGGGGGGGGGCCGACGGCATCGGCTTCGAGTCCCGGCTCAGGAAGTGGAGGGAATTGTGCCGGGGCGACCGAGTCGTCGCGTCCAAGCGGGGCTGTCGGCGTTCGAGCCGCGTCTGATTTCGCGGGATTAGGCGAGACCCGGCTGGAGAGTTTCTCGATCTTGTCCATCAGCGAACGGATTTGCCTGTCATGCTCATCCTTCTGCTGACGGTGATTCAGCTCGCTCCGCTCCAGACGTTCGAGCAGCTTCCGATTCAATTCCTCCATCTGCTGGAATCGGTTGAGCAACTCCTTCGTCGGCAAAGGGTCAGGGGCGCTCGTCGGGCCTGGTGTCGAGGCCGGGATCGTTGTCGGGTTGGCGACGGGGGCCGATTCTTCCGCCCAACCGCTCGAAACGAAACAACACCAAAGGGCAGAGCTCGGAAGGTACCACCAGCGATTCGGCCCGCCGAAAGCTGATCGCACTCGTCCGCTCCCCATCGAGGGTTTCGACAGCAAAGGTCAAAATGTTCCGAGGAATCTGCCCGCGGCAGAAAGCATCAGCATGATGCCATGCTGAGTTCGCCGCGCCACGGAGTCACATGCCAATCGCCCGTTTTCGATCGGGTTCCGCCGAATCGCACTCATGCCCAGAGGAAGCCGCGTCCAAGATCAGAGGATTGGACTTCCTTCGAAATGGAGCTAGAGATGCCGGGAACCATACGGGGTGAAGCGATTTTCGACAAGGGGAGTTCACTGTCCCGATGAAGATGAGCGGCAAACCTTGTCGGAAATGAAGGCTAGGAATTCGAGGATGCGGGGATTTTGCATCCGACAAGACTTTCGAGACTTGATTGATTTTCAAGATTTGAATGAATAAATTCGTTCGCGGGCAAGGCCCACCGGTGGAGAGAATCCGGTGGCAAGTGATGGTTGTGAAACCGTCTGCTGGATCAGCAAGGCCCACCGGTGGAGAGAATCCGGTGGCGGCTGTCGGTTGATTACGATCGGGAGAGGTCGATCGAGACCAACCAAACTGCTGGATCGGGTCTACTTCGCGGCTTTTTTGAGCGATTGCGCCCGTTCTTCGAGTTTCTTCGCCTCTTCTTCGCGACCTGCTTTGCGGAGGACCGCCGCATAGTCGGAAAGGGCCGTGGCCAATTCACTCGAATTCGCGGCGGCACGTTCGTAAATTCCAACCGCTCGCTTGCAGCATGCTTCGGCCTCGTCCTGATGTCCCTGCATCAGACAGACGCGTCCCAGTTCCGACGAGCAACGGGCGACGTCGGGATGATCTTTTCCGAGGTCGACCTCAAAGATCGCGACCGCCTGCTTGAGCAGGGGTTCGGCCTCGGCGTATTTCTCCTGAGCGGCATACATCCAGCCGAGTGCTTCGAGGCTGCTTGCCACATCCGGATGCTCGGCCCCCAGAACCTTCTTGCGAATGGTGTGTGCTCGCTTGAGGTGAGGCTCGGCTTCCGCGAACTTTTTCTGATCGCTGTAGAGGATTCCGAGGTTGTGCAAGGTCGGAGCGAGGTCGACCGATTCCGCGCCGGCAATTTTCTCGCGGATGGCGAGGGCTCGTTTGTAAAGGGCCTCGGCCTTTTCGTGCTGACCCAGGATATGGTCTACGGCGGACAGGTTATCCAGGGCGGCGGCCACGTTCGCGTGTTCCGGGCCGTCGAGTTTCTCGGTCGCCGCGAGATAACGCTCGAACATCGGCTGTGCGAGATCGGATTTACCCGAGGCGTCGTAGACGCTCGCCAGGGTATTCAGGCTGGCCACGACGTCCGCGTGATTCTCGCCGAGCGTTTTTTCGCGGATGGCAAGCGCCAACTTGGCGAGGGGTACGGCTTCGTTGCTCCGGTTCTCGGCGCAAAGGACCCAGGCAAGATGATCGAGCGTCGTGGCGAGTCGAGGATCTTGATCTCCGAACGCCCTGGCTTCTTTCTCGGCTACCTTGAGATGGGTCTCGGCCTCGGCGATCTTGCCCGCCTTGTAGGCTTTCCAGCCCGCCTCGTCTTCGGCTTTCCAGTCCGCGGCAGACGCGATCGAGCTTGTCGCGAGAGAACAGCCCCCCAAGACCGCCGCTGCTATCCAGTATCTAATCGTTCGCCTCATCGATTTCTCCTGTCCCGGCATTGCTGTCGGATCGGGTTTCCGCTGTGTGGATTGAATCGTCCAACGAGTGTCTGATTATCTCGACCTGAGCCAAGGTCGGTGGAGCGGCGATCGGTTTCCCGTCGCCCAGTTGCGGGCCCCGGGGCCGACGGTTGCAGGTCTCGCCTGCGGAGCCACCTGCTGAACAGGCGCGGGTGCCGCTTGGAACGCGGGATTGGGGTAATAGCCGAATCCCTGCGGTCCCGAACCGTAGATGAACGGAGGAACTGCCACGGGCACCTGGGCCTGGGCCGCTTCAAGCTCGACGGACGAATCCATCAGTCGAGCCGATGTCACTCCCGTGCCGGCAAGCAGGACCGTGCCCACGAAGCCGCGCAGGAGAAAGGTTCCAGCGAGTGGAACGGTCTTCGACTCTGAACGCATTACATTCTTCGCTCCCTCGGGATCAGTTGCCAGACGGATGCCGAACGAGGGCGCGATCCCGGCTCGCCCTCACTCGGCACTGCGATCAGATGCCTCACTTCTTCCAACTGCTCAAGCCTTGAATCGTGCGGATCGCAACGGTTCGAATGCCGACTGTGTGGACCATCATCTCGGGATTCCTCCGGACTGATCTCGGCATCGGATGCCAATCGAGACGGATTCCTTCAGAGATGGATTCTCGCTCACCGATTTGGAGAATGTGAGAGTGGCATTCGGCGTGAGCGTCGACAAGATCGAAGACTGAAGATTGGTGGACAAGAACGCGGTCTCCAAACTGCCGAGAATTCCGTGCGCAAAGGAGACCATTCCGAACGAGAAATAGCATCCTGGATTTTCGCGAATCTCGCAAGTCGCCCAAAAGGCTAAAATATTACGATTGCAGCCTTTGGTGACGAATAAATCCAAATGGATGGATCGAGCTGATTATATCGAGAGAAATCGTTCCGGATCTCTTACTTCGAAATAGAGGTGTTCATCGCTCGGGCATCTCCGGCGCCCGAAGGATCTTGCGAATTTCCGGAATCACAGCACTTCAGGGAATCCGCGATAAACTTCTGGACGAAGCTTGGCATTCGGTTGCAGAATATGATCTGGCCTGGAAAGTACTTGACTCCTGATTCGTAAGAAAAACCATGACTCGACGAATCTGGTCAATCTCCCGATGGCTCGTTTTTGCGCCTATCCTGCTGGGGGCGTCGTTCGCACATGGAGCCGATCGGATCCCGCCAGGTACGGCGCAAGATCGTGACAAGGATCGATTTTTCGAACAGGAGATTCGGCCACTCCTCGTCGAGAACTGCTATTCGTGCCATGGCCCCAGGAAGCAAAAAGGGGGGCTGCGTCTCGACAGCCGCGATGCCGTCTTGCGGGGTGGTGAGAGTGGTCCCGCCGTCGTGCCGAGCAAGCCGGGCGAGAGCCCACTCATCGAGGCGGTCAATTACGCCGGACTCGAAATGCCCCCGACGGGGAAACTGGACCAGGCAAAGATTGACATCCTGACACGCTGGGTCGAAATAGGGATGCCCTGGCCGGCCGGCGCGAATCGCACGGACCGCGAGGATCTCGCCGAGGGAACATCACCGGTCGAAGGGGTCCCGATTCGAACCAAGCATCGCATCGATGATGCCGATCGTTCGTTTTGGTCGTTCCAGCCGCTCCGCGAGACATCGCCTCCCGAGCACCGGCGGGCGAATATCGACCAGACGAGCGACGGAGGAACCTGGTCCGACTGGTCGAAGACCTCGATCGATCCGTTTATCCTCGAACGGATGCTTGAACAAGGTCTGACGCCGGCCGCGGAAGCCGATCGTCGCACCTTGATCCGCCGCGTCACATTTGACCTCACCGGTCTCCCGCCGTCGGCGGGAGAGATCGATCATTTCGTGGCGGATCAAGATCCAAACGCCTACGAGCGACTCGTCGACCGTCTCCTGGCCTCCCCCCGTTACGGCCAGCGATGGGCTCGTCACTGGCTCGACCTGGTTCGCTATGCCGAATCCGACGGCCATCGGCAAGACGCCTATCGCCCGGATGCCTGGCGTTATCGCGATTATGTCGTTCGTTCCTTCAATTCCGACAAGCCGTATGATCGATTCTTGACGGAACAACTCGCCGGCGATGAACTCGACCCCGACGACCCCGAGTTGAGGATCGCCACGGGGTTCCTGAGACTCGGAACCTATGAATACAATCAGCGCAATGTGCGCGGCCAGTGGGCGGATATCCTGAACGAGATTACGGATGTGACCGGCGAGGTCTTCCTGGGGCTATCCATCGGTTGCGCCCGCTGTCATGACCACAAGTTCGATGCGATCCTTCAGAAGGACTATTACCGGCTCCAGGCGTTCTTCGCCCCCCTCCTGCCGAGAGACGACCTCGATCTCGGCACAAAAGCAGGCCGTGGCGGGTACGAGAAAAAATTGGCCGTCTGGGAGCACGCCACCGCGCCACTGCGGACGGAGCTTGCAGAAATCGAGAAGCCTCATCGCGAGGCCGCCTCGAAAAATGCCCTGTCGAAATTCCCGGATGACATGAAGCCGATTCTGGCCAAATTGCCAGGCCAGCGCACGCCGCTGGAGCAACAGCTTTATGCTCTGGCCAATCGTCAGATCGTCTACGAATACGATCACCTTGCCGTCAGGGGGCCGGATCGACCTCGCTGGGAAGCGATCCGAAACGAGTTAAAGCAATACGACCCGCTCAAGCCGACCGGTTTCGGCGGCGTCATGACGGTCACGGACGTCGGACCTGTGGCTCCCCCGACCCAGATTCCGGGCGATCGCTCGCAAGAAGTGATCGAACCGGGCTATTTGAGCGTCCTGGATTCCAGGCCGGCGCCCATCGTCAGATCGGCGGCGACTCCAGACTCCACGGGACGGCGGCTCACCCTGGCCAGGTGGCTCGGCCGACCCGACAATCCCTTATCGACGCGGGTGATCGTCAATCGAATCTGGCAGTATCACTTCGGGACCGGCCTCGTGGCGACATCGAGCGATTTCGGCCGCCTTGGCGAGATTCCCAGCCATCCCGAGTTGCTCGACCACCTCGCGCGGAAATTCGTGAGCCGGGGGTGGTCGTTCAAGTCGCTTCATCGGACGATCCTATTGTCCGCGACATATCGCCAGTCCGCCGTCCCGACTTCCTCGTCATCAGACGAAATTGATCCGGCCAACCGATGGCTGAGTCACTTTCAACCGAGGAGGCTCGATGCCGAGGAGCTTCGAGATTCGGTGCTCGCCATCTCGGGGGAACTCGAGCAGATACTCGGAGGTCCGAGCCTGGAGACCGACAAGCCCCGCCGGTCGGTGAATTCCAAAATCATCCGCAATGCGCCCGACCCGCTTCTCACGGCTTTCGACGCGCCGGATGGGAGTGTCCCGATTTCGCTCCGGATTACCACCACGACCCCAACCCAGGCCCTCCTCTTGCTCAATGGGGCCTGGATTCTGGCCCGGTCAAATGCGCTGGCGAACCGCCTGGAGCGGAGCGAACCGTTGCCGGCGACTCGATCGGCGTGGGTCGCGGCCGCCTATCGCCTCGCCTTCGGGCGAGAACCCGAGCCCGATGAGATCCACGCCGCCACCGAGTTTCTCAAGCAACAGGAAGCATTGGCTGAAAAGTCCGGGGCGAAGGCGGCTCATCTCGCACTGACCGACTTCTGTCACACTCTCCTGAATGCGAACGAATTCCTCCACGTCGATTGATGGAGTCGTGTCCTATCAAGGACGAATCGAACACGCTCAACTCACCGGAGTAATCTGTTCATCGAGTGAGGCAATTTTCGGCCTTCGATGTTATTTCGAGGTGGGCCAATCCTTCGGGAGTTCGAGCGACCAAACTTCGCTATTGAGGGGCCGGGCGTGTCCGCCGGCAACCCAGATCTTGTCCTGAAAGACATACGCGGAATGCTCGTGGCGTTCCTTCCAGATCACTTTCGACCTGAGCTGCTTCCATTCTCGGCCGTTTCGAGAGTACCAGACGTCTCCGAGATTGACGGACGGGTTGTTCGACCACCCGCCTAAGACCCAGAGGCAATCGCGGTAGACGACCGAGGAAAACCAGAGTCTCGGCGACCAAGGGGCCGCCTCGGTCTCTCGGGTCCAATTCTTGCCATCGGCCGATGACCAAACATCATTGAATGCCTGGTATTTGGGCACGTAGTTGCCGCCGCCGAAGACATAGATCCGGCCATTCAAGACGGCTGCCTGATGATAGGCTCTCGGAGACCAGGCTGCATTCGCGGTTTCCAGGGTCCAGTGTTCACCGTCCTCGGATGACCAGACGTCGTTCTTGAGGCTGCGGTCATCGCCGAAGTAGTAATCTTCCGTGCCGCCGAGGATCCACATTTTCCCCCGGAAGGTGACGGCGGCGGCCGCGATTCTCGGGGACCACCCTGCCCCCCTGGTGACGGATTCCCACGTCGCGCCGTCGCTTGAGGACCAGACTTCATTGCTGGCCGAGTGGTCGGGGAGCCGGCCGTTGTACCATCCCCCCATGAACCACATCTTATCCTTGAAAGTCAGGGTCATGGGGAGATCCGCGTGTTTCCAGGGAGCCCGCTCGGCGACGCGTGTCCAATGGCTGCCGTCCGACGATTTCCAGACGTCTCGCGGCGCCTCCTTGAATGAGTCGAACCAGCCGCCGAGGATCCAAAGTTGATCCTTGTAAACAAGCTCACCTTGAGAATCGCGAGGCTGCCAGGCGGCCTTGTCGGAGACTTTCACCCAGTCGGGGGCTGTCTCGCCGGCAAGCGTTGTCGGCGCGATCGCCTGGAATAAAGGCAAGAACAAGGCAAACGAATACATGAAACGGCATCCGATCAGATTGCGAAACATTGAGTTCTCTCGAAACCGAGGCAAGACGTTGTTGAGCCTGGTGCGCACTTCCCGATAATCAAACTACAAACATCTTGCCTTCGAGAGAGTCCGGAATCCATCATGAAGGGACTCCGGAACCTTTGGCATTGCCCTCCTCGCCTTGCCTGCCACACAAGGAACATTGTCGATGGACGAAACACGGGACGATTCCGATCTCGCCGGTCGTACCTTCGTTCACCGGGTTTTGCCTCAAACGCGGAGGGAATGGCTCCAGAACGCAGGCGCCGGGTTCGGTGCATT
>CALKTZ010000990.1 GCA_937997355.1 uncultured Planctomycetales bacterium
TGGCGCACAATTGAGGGACAATCCCGCCATCACTTTGGCGGGATTGTCCGATCATGCGTCCGCACAATAAGTTCCCGTCACCGACGAATAATACGCAGCCACACCGTCCAACACCGTGGCCGTTTCGCGTTCATTGATTGGCCTCAGCACACTTCGTGACAGGCAATCGCCATCGATCAGCCCGGATGGAGCATGCGATGTTTCTGCTCTCGATGAGATCGCCCCGCAACGTCCCCCTTGCCTCCGTGATGCTGATCACCATGGCCGCCTTCGGATGCGCCGACGAGTTGAGGACAAAAGTTGAGAGTCTCCGGCCCGGGATGAACCTCGCCGAAGTGGAACGCATCGCCGGCCCCAGCCGAGAGGTTACCTCTCAACAAATCGCGAAAGCATTTCCCAACTTCGTGGAGACCAAAGGGGAGGATGTCACGTATCGGGTATGGGCCGAAACGTCGGCCGATGTCCGAACGACGCATTTCGCGATCTTCAAGGGGGGCACCCTGGTCGACGTGAAGCGTGGTGAGCAGGGTGGGACGACAGCTCCCGGCGGGCCACTGACCTTGTAAGGCGTGCCCCGAGCACGCGGCAGATACCAGGGGACGGATTCGATGGATACTCGTTGCAGAGTGATCTTCATTCACTTCTAAAGTTCGCTCGCCTGTCAATCATGGAGTCGTGTCCCATGCTTTCCCTGCCAATCATTCTTGTCACACTCGTTGGACAACTCCCTACGGCCAACCCCTCCGAGGAAGTTCAAAAGATTTGGATTGGCATCAGAGAGAGCCGAGAACGGCTACATAGTGGGATGTTCAAGGCGAAGGGCAGGAAAGTGGTGGTGTCCCCCGATTCGGCCCGCCTGGAGGGTGAGATGGAACTCTTCTCGGCATTCGATCCGGCGGCGAAAGCGTTCAGATTCGATCGATCCGAGCCTACATGGATCGCGGAACTCCCTGCTCAAAAGGTACTCGATGCAAGAACCCTGCAACCGAACCCCAATCGCGCACCTACGAAAAAGAGTGCATCAGATCAGAATGCCGGGGAGCCGTTGAAAAATTTCGACCTGAAATCGCTCCCGAAGAAGCAGGGCCAATCGGGAGGGAAATATGTACGTACTCAAGATCAAACGATTCTGTGGTTATTGAGATCACCGAGTGCGATGATTGGGTCCGCCGATTTGAAGCCGCCTTCCGAGATTGCGCCGTTCGATGTACGGGTCCTCGGCATGTTGAACCCGGCCGCCTTGCGCAACTCCGGGGAGTCGCTGGAGCGTGTCTTGACGGGATTATCCCGGCAAGAGTGGAGCGTTTATGAGCAAGCGGACGGCCTGACCTGGTTAAAGCAAACGGTTAACACAGTATTTTCTGTTATCAAGATCCAGATCCTGATCGACAAACAGCACGGCTTTACACCTTTGCGTCTGGAATTGAATTCGAGCATGAAAGGCCGCGGCCAGGAACAGACCGAGCTGGTTGAAATGACGTGGGAAGAACATCAGGGCACATGGGTGCCCAGAACGTTCAAGATGGAACGCCGTGATCCTGCATCTTTGGAGACGCATGAGCTTTCGTTCGACTGGCAAATTGTGAATTCACCCATACCATCCTCTGTATTTTCCTCGGAAGGATTGGGGCTGCCAGCTCGCGTGGGCGTAGTGGATCGCCGTCTTGCGACTCCGGTCGTAATCAGGGAAGGCGAACTTCCCAGGTCCGAGGGAGGAGCAACGACGGGGGATCTTCTCGCGGAGGGCGGCAAATCTGGAATGGCATGGTTCGTATCGTCGATCATGGTGGCCCTTGCATTGATTACTGGTTCTACAATTTTGAGACGGCATCGGCGGAATACAAAGCCATGAGTCGCACTTCAGGGGCCTTAAAAGCTGGGTTGAACCCTGAGCTTATTCTAGGTCTGTCGTGCGCGGGTTGCGGTTATGTGGTCGGCCTCTGGTTTGGCCGGTACGTCCTCAAAGACATGGACGTCCCTTCGGAAGTTGTGATGGTCGCTCCCGGCGTGAGAGGAGCTTGCTTCGCCTCGATCTGGGCCATCTGGTTCGGGATGTTCGGCCTGATCGGAGTCTCCGTATTCCGTTTCGCGCGAAACGCAAAGACCGGCCGCAGCGTGGCCATCCACTCCTTAACGGCGATGCTCGCGGGGCTCATCCCGGTCATCTTGCTTTCTTTATTTCTGAACACGATCGCCCACATGGGGGTCAGAGGAGCGGCCGCCCAGACCTATTGCGTGAACAACCTCAAGCAGATCTTGCTCGCCCTGCACTCCTATCGAGATGCCCATGGGGCATTTCCGCCGGCCTCCATCGCCGACAAGGACGGCAAGCCGATGCACAGTTGGCGGGTCCTCATCCTCCCGTTCCTGGAATCGTCGGAGGCGAAGACCTTGTATTCGGCCTACAACTTCGCCGAACCATGGGACGGGCCGAACAATCGGAAGTTGGCCGGGATGCCCCCCGAAGTCTTCGGCTGCCCCGTCGATCCGGACAGGCGCAGGACAACGAGCTACCTCGCCGTGACGGGCGAGGGAGCCGCCCTCTCCGCGGGCCGATCCGTGAGGTCGGCCAAACTCAATGACGGAGCCGACAAGATTCCGGCTATTGTGGAGGTCAGAGGAACCGGAATTCCCTGGACGGAACCGAGGGATACGCCACCGGCCGAGGGACGCATCGGCGGCAATCATCCGGGAGGTGCGAATACCGCCTTCGCGGATGGAAGCGTGAGGCTTATTCCACCGCTCAAACCCACACCGTCCCATCATGACGGCTCACGCGGAGATTCGTAACTCGATTCGCCCTGGCCTCCTTCTTGATCGATCGGTCACCTTGCCGGCAAGAAGGCTCCCGGCGAGACCTGGAAGAATCGTGCAAGGGCGACGATTTGCTCCTTGGTGAGTCCCCGCGCGCCTCGCAGGACGGCGGAGATCGTGGGCTGCGCAATGCCGATCTTCGCCTCCAGCATGGACTGGCTGAGGCTGTTCTGCCTCATCAACTCGCGCAAGACATCGGCCTCGGAAACATCAGGGATCGGGCACACTCTACTTTCATAGGCTTCGATTAGGCCGTTGAGGACGTCCAGGTACGAGTCGGCACCTTCATCAAGATTGCACTTGAGCAATTCCTCAACCACAGCCAAAGCCTGGCCCAGATGAACGTCGTCACGGATCGGCACCAGCGGGAATTTTTTCACCAGCCTGTAATAGCTCGCGAAGGATTGTTGCTTCATCTTCGGCAATACCTTCGCGATTCCCGTCGAATTCTCACTCCTGGGCAAATCCGTCTTCACGGCCTCGGGCCGTGCCCGCCCTTTGACCTCGATCGCCATCGTTCACCCCTGCTTCTTGCCGCCCCGCTTTGGTGATTTCCCCTTCGGCGACGATCCAAGCTCCGTCGATACCTTATCGTTGTCGCCTCGCGATTGACATGATAATATCTCGGTTCGCCATGATTGTATCGCGACAAGCCAGACATTATCATCGGGCGATCGAGATAGCAGACGGTGTCAGAACACGGCCGTAGCAAAAGGCTCCCTCATGAGAATTCGCGTCCGTCATGCCTTCACCTTGATCGAGCTTTTGGTGGTGATTGCCATCATCGCCGTCCTGATCGCGCTGCTGCTCCCGGCCGTGCAGGCGGCGAGGGCCGCGGCCCGCCGCATCCAATGCACCAATAATTTGAAGCAACTGGCGCTCGCCGCCCACAATTACGAGAACACACACCTCGTCTATCCGCCGGGGCAGATCAAGTTGAGCTTCACGGCGACGCCGAGATTTCGCGGCTTCTCCCTCTTAGTGAACATGCTCCCCTACATCGAACAGATGCCGCTCTATAACCGATGGAACTTCTCCGATCCCCTCTCCAACGCCGACGGGACGACCGCCAACACATCCGTCGTGATTGGCGCCTTGCTCTGCCCCTCGGACGCCATCCAGCAGAATCCGATCCCGAGTAGCGGCGGCAGCCGCTGGTATGCCATCGCCAGCTATGGGGGCAATGGAGGCTCGCAGTCGCACCCGCCGGACAAGCTGACCTCGGACGGCGTCTTCCACGCGACCGGCCCGGCCGCCCCCGGCTTCTCGCAGGTGAAGCCCGCCGGCATCACCGATGGGCTCTCGAACACGCTCTTCTTCGGCGAGCGGAACCACCTCGACCCGAATTACGACACGTTCCTGGCGTCCGGTTGGATCGTCGAGCCGATGTGGCAATGGGGCTGGTGGGCCCCCTCGGGGGGCAACTATGGACTCTCGGACGTGACCATGAGCACGTACGCCCCCATCAATTACAAGCTCGGGTTCGGCTACGATAACCGCCCGTCCGACGCATCGAGCCAGACCGGCTTCGCCAATTACGATGCCTTGCGGGTCTCCGCCTTCGGGAGCCAGCACCCGGGCGGGGCCAACTTCGCGATCGCGGACGGCTCGGTGCGATTCCTCAAGGATACGGCGGCGATGCCCATCCTGCGCGCCCTGGGGACTCGCGCCGGCGGCGAGGTCGTGTCGGCCGATGCGTATTGATCGAATTTTCCCCGTCCCTCGGTGATTCAAGGCTTCGATTGAGATGATGACCATCCGCGAGAGGTCAACAAGCATGACACGCATTCGGATGATTTGCCTGGCCGCGTTGCTCGCGATGATCGGCGAAGTCCCCGCCGCCGAGTTGCAAGAAGCGAAGGCCCAACAGGAGGCACCGGCGGAAGTCATCCTCCGCGTCGGCGGTGAAGTCCCGCGGTCGCTGGAACTGACCGCGGCCGACCTCGCGCGGCTCCCTCGCAAGAAGGTGCGGGCCAGGGACCACGGGGGCCGGGAGGCGGAATTCGAGGGGGTCCCCCTGGTGGAGATCATCAACGCGACGGGGGTCCATCTCGGGAGCGACCTTCGCGGGAAGGCGTTGGCGATCTATCTCCTGGTCGAGGCGGCCGATGGCTACAAGGTCGTGTTCGCGCTTCCCGAACTGGACCCGGACAGCACCGACCGCGTCGTCCTCCTGGCCGACCGCCGCGACGGCAAGCCGCTCGATGAGAAGCAGGGGCCCCTCCGGATCATCGTCCCCGACGAGAAGCGTCACTCGCGATGGGTCCGCCAGGTCCGCTCGCTCAAGCTCAAGCGAGGATGACGACGTTGGGGTTGGGCATCGCATCCCGCGCCGGAAGGGTTGCGTGATCAACGGCCGAGCGTGTCATGACGCAGGCGGTCGATTTCGTCGAGCGACACCCGCACCACCTCGATCACCTGCTTCTTGCGCGAGAATGCGATCAGCAGTTGATTGTCGTGCTCGATGGCGTGGGGATATTGCAGCGAATCGGGCCGGGCCGGGCTTTTGCGAGCGTCGGCGTCGGGATTGTCCTCGCGGAGTCGTTCGGGGATCGGCAAGCGGGCGAGACGCGTGAAGGTGACGCCGTCGTCGGAGGTGGACAGGCAAAGAGGATTGCGGCCCCGGGGGTTGGCGTTCGACACGAGCACGTAGACGCCGCGCGACGTGCGCAGGCCGAAGAACTTGCTGGTGGCGTCGGGGAAATTGGTCTTCTCGGGTGCCGACCACGAATGGCCGTTGTCGGCCGACACCGCCCGGTAGAACCGGCCCGACCGGGCGTTGTCTCGGAAGAGGCCGAGGAGGCGGCCATCGGGGAGCGTCCACCAGTCGGGCTCCTCCGGCCGGAATCCGTCGGGCGGAGCCTCGGTGACGATGGGGAAACGGGTCCAGGTCGAAAGTGAGGCGACCCCTCCGGTCAGCATGAACACATCGCGCCGATAGTCCGGGCCTCGGCAAATCATGCCCCATTCACCGTTGGGGAGTCTCGCGGGGGGGAAGTTATTGATGGCCCCGTCGAACACGACTCCCAGCGGCTTCCATCGCCGCGCACTCCCATCCCACTCGAATCCCATCAGTTGCAGGCCCTTGCCGAAAAAGTGGACTTTCCCCTTCGCATCGAAGGCTTCGTCGTGGCTGGCCAACGCGATCAATCGGCCGTCGCGAATCCAGAGTCCCCGGGAAATGTAGCGGAAGCCCTCGCGCGGCGATGGGCCGACGATATGCCCCGGCTCGCTCCACTTCAAGCCGTCGTCGCTCGTCGCATAGCGCACGTGCTGGGTCGGGTGGTCCTCGATCACGGGACCGTGGCTCCACATGCACCAGTATTTGCCGTCGTGAAACGCGAGATAGCTGTGCAGGCGGAACGGCCATGTTTTGTCGCCGCGCGACACGACCGCGTGCTCTCCTCCCAACACCGGGAGCGCCGCGAACTCAATCGCGGCCGGATCCTCTCCCGTGCCGGGCAGGCGCAACATCGGAGGGAGCGGCTCGGCCGCGAACGTCGAGGCTCCCAGCACCAGGAAAAAGCAGAAGGTGGCGAAGGGATGGCGGAGGAAGATCATCGATGAAATCGCTCACGAGGGATCGTTGACTCGACTTCGGCGATGCCAGGGGCCGGCGGTCCCGGGGCTCGCATCATTTCGGTAGAAAGGATCGCCCTTCGGCCACACGAAACGCCAGGCAGAACAGGAGGGCCTCGACCATGAGTGCAACTCCCGATGCGGTGATCGACTGGCCGAGTTGATCGTATCGCGACGGCCCCCGCTGCCGCCAGACCAGGGCCGCCGTCGCCGTGGGCACCGCGAGCGTGATGAGATAGGTGGCGACAGGACCGGGTAACCGTCGAGCGGCCCCGGAGCCTGCCGATGGAGCCGTCTCGCAAGCAGGAGCAAGAGACACGGGAGTCCGACCAATGTACTGCCGTATTGCAGGAGCTTGTATCCCGGGACGGCATGCCCGTCGATCGTCAGAGCGGCCTCGTTGAGCCGCGGGAAGAGTTGCGTCCCCCACCGTCCTCGGTGCGTGAACGAATCCCAGAAGAGATGAGTGGCCGCCCCGGCCATGATGGCCAGTGAAGCACTCGCGAAGAATCTCGCGCCGGGTTCGACGCATGGTTTGACCTGGGGTAAGCAACGACTCCGGATCGCCTCGGGCAAGAGCGCGAAGAGAGGCCGCTTCATCAGGAGTTGGAAGACGAGGAACCAGGTAAGCCCGAGCGGGAGGCAGGCGGTGAGAATCCCCGGGACAGAATGCGTCGTGTCATAGGTCGGCGAGAGCGGCACGAACAGCGGGAAATCGGGAATCATGCTCCCGATCACCAGGGCTGAGAATGGAAGGCGCAAGTGTTTCACGGCGGTGATCGGGAGGATGGCCAGGATGTGAGTTGGCGTGAAAGGCATCAAATGGGCCTCGGCGGAAGGATCGCATCAGACGAGTCCGTGATCTCCCGGATGATCCGGCAGGGGTTTCCGGCCGCGAAGACCCCTCCGGGGATGTCGCGCGTGACGACGCTGCCGGCCCCGATGACCGACCGATCGCCGATCCGGACGCCGGGGCAGATGATCGCACCTCCACCGACCCACACGTCCGATCCGATCTCGATCGGCCTGCCGAATTCCTGAGATCGCCGCAGCTCGGCGTCCATCGGATGAGTCGCCGTGTAGATCTGGACGGCCGGGCCGAACATCGTGTGGTCGCCGATACTGACCCGGCAGACGTCGAGCACGATGCAATTGAAGTTGAAGAAGACTCGTTCGCCGAGCACGATATTCGCGCCATAGTCGCAGGAAAAAGGAGGCTGCATCCAAACGGTCTCGCCCCCTCTCCCGAATAGCTCCAGGACGATCCGCCGCCGTTCCTCCTGTTGGGCCTCGCTCGTCGCGTTCAGCGCCAGGCAGAGATCGCGCGCCCGGCGGCGAGCTGCAACAAGCTCCGGATCATGCGGATTGTAGAGATCCCCGGCCAGCATCTTCTCCCGCTCGCTTCGCATCGAAAGGCCTCGGAATGCCCCGGTGCCTCGCCACGCCCGATCGAACGACGGTCACCGATCATCTCCATGATACCGGCGGCCCATGGCGATCAAAGATGTGGAGCCCCCGACCGACGGTCGATCTCGGTGAATCTCCCAATTCGCGACTTGAAAGAAACGATGTTGCAAAACTTCATTCAGCCGTCCAGATGGCCGAATTTAAGTGATGGACTTTTGCGAGGAGAAGACGTAAATTCGACCCTAATTCCCGCGTACTCCGCCCAGATGGATTTTCTCCGAAAACCATCCGGGTCCCCGGCTTCGTTGCTTCGGCACCCTCCCGTACGTACATCCCACCTTGACCCGAGAGAGTTCCGATGTCGAACCGCATTCGCCCCTCTCGTCGAGCCTTCCTGCGGATCGGTACACTCGGCATGGGAGGCTTGAACCTGGCCGACTTGCTCCGGGCGGAGGCTGGCCAGGGGATTCGTTCGTCGCACAAGTCGATTATCATGATCTACCTGGTCGGCGGGCCGCCGCATCAGGACATGTTCGACCTCAAGCCCGAGGCCCCCGCCGAGATCGCCGGCCCCTGGAAGCCGATCCCCACCAACGTCCCGGGCATCCAGATCTGCGAGGCATTCCCTCGACTGGCCCGGATGACGGATAAGTTCACGATCATCCGGTCGCTGATCGGCAACCAGGCCGATCACGATGCCATCCAGGTCTTCAACGGCCGAGACCCCCGCAAGCCGAAGCCCGGCGGCGGCTGGCCTCAGTTCGGGTCCGTGATCTCGAAGCTGCAAGGCCCGACCGATCCGTCCGTCCCCGCGTTCATCAGCCTCTGCTACCCCTGCACGCACGGCCCTTATAACGAGCCCGGCCCGGGCTTTTTGGGGACGGCCCTCTCGCCGTTCCGCCCCAGCGATCCCGGCAAGAAAGGGCTCGGCTTCCGCGAGGTGACCGTCGATCGCCTGGCCGATCGCCGGACCTTGCTGAAGGCGATGGACGACGTCCGCGACTATGCCGACGCCCACGGCTCGATCCGCGCAATGGACAGCTTCAACGAGCAGGCGTTCGGCCTCCTGACCTCGTCCAGGGTGGCCACGGCCCTCGACCTCTCGAAGGAAGATCCCCGGCGAGTCGCCCGCTACGGGACCGGCGACACGACCAAGTTCATCGACGGCAACGGCGCCCCGCGCGTGCCGCAGAGCATGCTCATGGCGCGTCGATTGATCGAGGCGGGGGCGCGGGTAGTCACCCTCAACTACAGCAAGTGGGACTGGCACGGCATCCCCTACGACACGATCTTCAACCGCGAGAAGGAAGACTTCCCCATCTTCGATCAATGCCTCAGCGCGCTCATCGAGGACCTGCACTTGCGGGGCCTGAGCGACGATTGCACCGTCGTGGTGATGGGCGAATTCGGCCGGACCCCGAAGATCAATAAGGACGTCGGCCGGGACCACTGGCCCCAGGTCAATTTCGCCCTCCTGGCCGGCGGCGGCATGAAGCACGGCCAGGTCATCGGCGCCACCGACAAGATCGCCGGGGAGGCCGTCGCGAGGCCGATCACCTTCGGTGAGTTGTTCGCCACCCTCTACAAGCACCTGGGGATCGACGCGGGCACCACGCTCGTACATGACATCGAGGGCCGCCCGCAGTCGCTCGTCGAGGCGCACTCGCAGCCGATCGAGGAACTGGCGTGAGGTGAAATCGCCCCCGCGCCGACTCACATTGACATCAATCGGCCGCGATGCTACAAGCCGCCGATCCATGTCCAGGGGCGCCACGTCTCGTTCCCGTCCATCCCCTCGGAGGAGACGATGCAAATCAAGCGGGTCATGCTGACCGCGTCGGCGTGCGTATTGCTCATCGGCATCGCGCGGGGGGAAGACACCCCAGGGCAGGGGCGGCCGATCACGATCATCGCGGGCGCGGAGACGCTCAAGGCGGGCTCGCGCTGCGTGGTCGAAATGAACCCGTCGACGAAGGGCCGGAATGCGACGGTCACGACCCACGAAGGGGTAATCACAAAGGCGACCTCCGAAGGCATCGGCCTGACCGTGGAGGAGACGAGGCTGACCATCACCAGGCAGACGCTCCTCGCGCGCACACCGTTCTTCGACCGCCTCTTCCGGAACGTCGGGATCGGCCGGCCGGGCCCGGATGCCGGAACGGAAGTCTGGCTGCCGAGCGCGAACATCCACGCCGTCAAATTGCTCGACGGCAAGGCGGGAACCCACGCCGACCACCGAATCGACAACCCTTCGTTCAAGAAAGCCTCGCGCTGAGAGTTGTACCTCGGTTGATCATGGTATCCTTCCTGCTTCATCGGCGG
>CALKTZ010000991.1 GCA_937997355.1 uncultured Planctomycetales bacterium
GCTTCTCGGTCTGGCTGGCGGGGGGCGGCGTGAAGGGGGGGATGGCCTACGGCGCCACCGACGATTTCGGATTCGCCGCCGTCGAGAACAAGGTCCACGTCCACGACCTCCACGCCACCATCCTGCACCTGATGGGCATCGACCACGAGCGGCTCACCTACCACTACTCGGGCCGGAACTTCCGGCTCACCGACGTCCACGGCCGGGTCGTCAAGGAAATCCTCGCCTGATCGGCAATGTATGTGTTTCGCGGGGCCGAGATTTGATCGTAAGACCTTCGCCCGAGCCCGAAAATCATCCGCCCCCCTCTCGGAGGGGGGCCACGGGGGGAGTCCCCGGCAGGGGCCTTGCATCGAAGAACTCCCCCCTGAATCCCCCCTCCGAAAGGGGGGACGGGGCCTCACGAAACCCTGGGCCTCTCTGGGACGTCGCTAAACACGCACTCGGCAAGAGCCGATCGCGAATCCGAACTGTTCCTGATTGCATTGCACCCGCGGTCAGGCCAGAATCGGCGAGTTGAAACCGCTCCCCGATTCTCGACGAGACCGCGCCGATGCCGGACAAGCCCGTCAAGCAGATGAACACCCAATGTTGCGTCGTGGGGGGAGGCCCGGCCGGCATGGTGGCCGGGCTGCTGCTGGCCAGGGCCGGCGTCGAGGTCGTCGTCCTCGAGAAGCACGGCGATTTCCTCCGCGACTTCCGGGGAGACACGATCCACCCCTCGACCCTCGACGTCATGTGGGAGCTCGGCCTGCTCGACGAGTTGTTGAGTCGTCCCCACCAGGAAGCGTCTCGGATCAGCGGCTATGTCGGCGGCATCGAGGTCCAGGTTGGCGATTTCTCGCACCTCCCCACCCATTGCCGATTCATCGCCCTCATGCCGCAGTGGGACTTCCTGGATCTCCTCGCCGACCGGGCGAAGCTCTATCCCTCGTTCCGGCTGATCATGCAGGGGCACGTAACCGATCTGATCGAGGACGATGGGACGATCGTCGGCGTTCGCGCGGAAACCCCCGATGGGCCGACCGAGATCCGCGCGCCCTTGACGATCGGCTGCGACGGACGACACTCGACGGTCCGCGAACGCGCGGGGCTCGAAGTGGAATCCCTGGGGGCGCCGATCGACGTCCTCTGGATGCGCATCTCGCGGAACGCGAGCGATCCCGATCAACCGCTGGGCCGGTTCGATCGGGGCCGGATTCTGGTCATGATCGCGCGGGGCGATTACTGGCAATGCGGCTTCGTGATCGCCAAGGGGGGCATCGACGCCATCCACCGGGCCGGCCTGGAGGCGTTCCAGCGCGAAATCGCCGAGATCGCCCCGTTCGTGACCGACCGCGTCGGCGAATTGAACACCTGGGATCAGGTCAAGCTCCTCACCGTCACGGTCGATCGCCTGAAACGCTGGCACCGTCCCGGCCTGCTCTGCATCGGCGATGCCGCGCACGCCATGTCGCCGGTCGGCGGGGTCGGCATCAACCTGGCCATCCAGGATGCCGTCGCCACGGCGAACCTCCTGGCCGAGAAGATTCGCCGCGGCACGTTCGACGACGAGGATCTGCACGAGGTCCAGCGACGCCGGATGTTCCCGACCCGGGTCACGCAGAGAGTCCAGGTACTAATCCAGGACCGAATCCTCGGCCGAATCCTGGGGAGCCGCAAGCAACTTTCGCTGCCCTGGCTCCTCAAGCTCTTGCAGCGATTCCCGATCCTGCGGCGCATCCCCGCGCGACTGGTCGGCGTGGGGGTCCGCCCCGAGCATGTCAGGACGCCCGATTACTGGGCGTCGAATCCCGAATCCGTCGCGAATGCGGAGGCTTGAGTTGATCCGTTCCATCGCCGTTGCGTTGTTCCTCGTTTCCCTCCAATCGGTGCAATTTTCCAAGGGAGCGCCCGCCGACCGGCCGCCGAACATCGTGCTGATCGTCTCCGACGATCACGCCTGGACCGACTATTCGTTCATGGGGCATCCCAAAATCAAGACCCCACGCATCGATCGACTGGCCGCCGAGGGGCTCACGTTCCGCCGAGGGTATGTCCCTTCCAGCCTTTGCTCCCCCAGCCTGGCCTCGATCCTGACCGGGCTCTATCCCCACCAGTATGGCTGGACCAGCAACGATCCCCCGCTGCCGCCCGGTAAAACGTCCGCCGGGGCCGCCAACAAGATCCCGGCATTCCGCGCGCTCCGCAAGGAGATGATCGCCACGCTCGCGAAGTCGCCGACGATTCCCCGCTTGCTGGCGGATCGCGGCTACGTCAGCTTTCAGACCGGCAAGTGGTGGGGAGGCGACTTCCGCACAGGCGGATTCACCGAGGGGATGACCCACGCCGACCCCGACCTGGGAGGACGCCACGGCGACGACGGCCTCAAGATCGGCCGGAACACGATGACCCCGATGTTCGAGTTCATCGACCGCGCGAAGGCGGCGGACAAGCCCTTCTTCGTCTGGTACGCCCCGATGATGCCGCACCAGCCCCACACCCCGCCGGAACGGCTCCTCGCCAAATACAAGGACCAGGCCCCCACCCTGGAGGTCGCGAAATACTGGGCGATGATCGAATGGTTCGACGAGACCTGCGGCCAGTTGCTCGACGAGATCGACAAGAAGGGGGTCGCGGAGAATCCGATCGTCGTCTACCTCGCCGACAATGGCTGGATTCAAGATCCGGAGCACGACCGCTACGCCCCCAAGTCCAAGCAATCGCAATACGACGGCGGCCTCCGGACGCCGATCATCGTGAAATGGCCCGCGAAGATCCCCCCGCGCTCCTCGGATCGGCTCGTCAGCTCGATCGACCTGGCCCCCACCCTCCTCAAGGCCGCGGGGCTTCCTCCGCAAGCCAACATGACGGGGCACGATCTCCTCGACGACAACGCCCTCGGGAGTCGCCCCGCCCTTTACGGCGAAATCTTCACGCATAATGCGGTCGATATCCGCGTGCCCGCCTCCAGCCTGCGGTATCGCTGGACCGTCAACGGGAACTGGAAGCTGATCATCCCCGATGATCGCAACACGCCGGACGGAAAAATCGAACTCTATCAACTCGCCGAAGACCCCTCCGAACTCCGAAATCTCGCCGACCGCGAGCCGGGCAAGGTGAAAGAACTCGAGCAGAACCTCGACGGCTGGTGGAATCCCCGGGGCTGAGCCAACTGCTTCCGGATCATTTTTCTTTTCTTCTCACTATGTCTATTAATTTTGTCGACATTAATCTTGACTATTTCGATCTACTAATCAGAATAGTCACCGGGCCGGACAGACATGCCCCTCCCCTCATGATGCCCGGGCTCTGGAAGTGACCCGAGATTGAAAGAGAGAAATCGGGTCGAATTTCGACGACTTGAATACACTGGATCGAGAAGAGTTCTAATGATGGAAACGAATCAAGGTTTCTTTCGGCTCCAGGGATGGAGCCGATCCCGGATGAAACGAGCCGGACACATCCCCGAGGCGAGGAAGAGCCGAGGCTTCACGCTGATCGAGCTGCTGGTGGTGATCGCGATCATCGCGGTCCTCATCGCGCTCTTGCTACCGGCGGTGCAGGCGGCGCGCGAGGCGGCACGACGCATCCAATGCACGAACAACCTCAAGCAGATCGGGTTGGCGTTGCACAACTACCACGATGTCCACGGCCGATTCCATCCGGGGTCGATCACCGTGACGAATGCCGACAACACGAAGTATCGCCAGCCGTTCCTGGTCTTCAACCTGCCGTTCCTGGAGCAGAAGAACCTGCTCGACACCTACAACTTCAACATCAGCTTCGAAGCGGCGGCGAACACGACCACCCGGCAGTTCCGGGTCTCGGTCTTCGACTGCCCGTCCGACGAGCCGCAGGTTTTCGTGAACAACGGAGGCTCCGTCACCGACGTGAAAGGAAACTACGGGATCAACTGGGGCCAGAATGTTTATGCGGACCAGGGCCTCCCCGCCCCCTTCGCCCTGAACTACGGCGCCAGCCTCGGCGAGTTGACGGACGGGACCAGCAACACGTTCCTCATGGCGGAGCTGATTCAGACGCCCCATCCTCCCGGGCAGCCCGTGAGCGTGATCGACCGTCGCGGCCGGATCTGGAGCGACCAGGCATCCTCGCACCAGATCTCGACCAAACTCGCTCCGAACAGTTCGGCCCCCGACTACGGCGCCTGCTGGAACCTCCCCTCGCTCAAGGCCCCTTGCAACCGCAACACCGGCGACGGCGACAACCACTACATCGCCGCGAGGAGCCGGCATCCCGGCGGCGTGAACCTCCTGCTCGCCGACGGATCGGTGCGGTTCATCAAGGACACCACCAGCATCGCGGTCTGGCGGGCGCTCAGCAGCCGCGCGGGAGCCGAGGTGATCTCGGCGGGAGAGTTCTGATGAGCCCCGAGGCCAGAGCCCGAGAGGGACGTAATCGAAATCGGTCGCGGCGAACCGATCTCTTCCACACGGCCTGGGTGGGATTCGGCTCCTTGAGTCTCACCCTCCTGGCCACCGGTTGCTCTGAGGAACAGAAGACCCCGCAATTCCCGGTCTCCGGGAATGTGACCTTCGACGGGAAGCCCCTGGAAAAGGGCTCCATCTCGTTCCTCCCGTCCGCCGCGGGACCCGCCGCGTCCGCGCCGATCGAGGAAGGGACCTTCTCCATCGATCGGTCGCTCGGCCCCGGCCAGGGGGCCTACAAGGTGGAGATCGTCTCGATCCAATCGACGGGCAAGCAGGTCGCGAGCCCCGATGATCCCAACGAGACGATCGAGGAGACTCGCAACATCATCCCCGCGCGATACAATGCGCGGAGCGAGCTCCTCGTCCAGGTGCAGGCCGTCGGCGACAATTCGTATCGATTCGACATCTCCTCCAAGCAGCCGAAAGCCCGGGGCAGGCAGCAACGGAGGAGATGAATGGGATGATGATCTCGCTCGTCGTCCTGATTTTCGCGCGTCGATCCGGCCGCTTTTCGTCTTATCTCGGAGGTTGCCCGCGAGTCTCGGCGCGGCATTCCCGATCGAAGGAATTTCACACATGACTCGACTGCATGGCAACGGGGAACGTCAAAGGTTTCTTGGCCGGAGGATGGGGCTGGGGCTGGCGATCATCTCGTCGCTGGCCTTGGGCGTTCTCGGAATCGATCCCGCCCGCGCGGATGACTCGGAGAAGGCCTCGAGCGATCGACAGGCGTCTCGCCCCAACGTGCTGTTCATCGCTGCCGACGACCTGAACGACTGGACGGGGTTCCTCGGCGGTCATCCCCAGGCGAAGACGCCGAACCTCGACCGCCTCGCGGCCCGAGGGGTCGCGTTCACCCGGGCCTACTGTTCGGCCCCCGCCTGCAATCCGTCGCGGGCCAGCATGCTCACGGGAGTCCGCCCGGCAAGCTCGGGGGTCTACCACAACAATCAGCCCTGGCGCCCGGTTTTGGCCGACGCCGTCACGCTCCCCCAGTACTTCCGGAAGGGGGGCTATCATGTCGTCGGCGGGGGCAAGATCTTCCACGGCGCGTATGAGGATCATGCCTCCTGGGACGACTATTTCAAGCTCACGAAGCAGGATCATCCGGTGCCGAAGAAGGTGCCCGTGAACGGAATCCCCAACACGGCGCATTTCGACTGGGGGCCGGTGGACGTCGGCGACGAGGCGATGGGGGATTTCAAGACGGTCTCCCGCGCGGCCGACTACCTCAAGCAGAGCCATGATCGACCGTTCTTCCTGGCCGTGGGCTTCATCCGCCCGCACCTCCCCTGGTACGTGCCGCGGAAATACTTCGACCAGTTCCCCCTCTCGGAGATCAAGCGTCCCGAGGTCAAGGCGAACGACCTCGACGATGTTCCTCCCGGCGGGCTCGCGATGGCCAGGCGTCAGGGGGACCACCGCAAGGTCGTCGAAGCCGGGCAATGGGAGAAGGCCGTCCAGGGTTATCTGGCCAACATCGCCTTCGTGGACGCCCAGATCGGGCGCCTGCTCGACGCCCTCGACTCCAGCCGCTACGGCAAGGATACGATCGTCGTCTTCTGGGGAGACCACGGCTGGCATCTCGGCCAGAAGGAGCACTGGCGGAAGTTCGCCCTCTGGGAAGAGGCGACCCGAGTGCCGCTCATCATCGCCGCGCCGGGCATCGGCCGCCCCGGCACCCTTTCCCCCCGCACGGTCTCGCTCATGGACCTTTACCCGACCCTGATCGAGCTGGCCGGACTCCCTCCGAAGCCGGAAATCGAGGGGAATAGCCTCGTTCCCCTCTTGAAAGCCCCCAACTCCGCGTGGGATCATCCCGCGGTGACCACGCATGGCCGGAACAATCATTCCGTCCGCTCGGAGCGTTGGCGTTACATCCGCTACGCGGACGGTCAGGAAGAGCTCTACGACCACAGCCATGATCCGAAGGAGTGGAACAACCTGGCGGGCAATCCCCAGTGGACCCAGATCAAGGCCGAGCTAGCTCGGTCGCTCCCGACTCGGAATGCTCCCGATGCGCCGACCAGACGCGGTGAAGGTGAATGAGCCCCGTGAAGTAATCACCCGAGACGGCGCATCCCCGCACGGCCTGGGGGAGAGCCGCCTCGTTCGACTCTCTCCTCGGTCACGAATGGCGGGCGCAATGGTCGGGCCGTCTGAAAAACGAACGCCGCGAAGGAAAGGTTTGCCGGCATGACGACTCTTCAACGACGATTCTCCTCGCTCCGGATCTGGTTCTGGCTGGGCTGCGCGTTCATCGGGGCCGCGAACGCCCACGCCGCCGCCTCGGAGCGTAAGCCCAATGTCCTGGTCATCGTCGCGGACGACATGGGCTATGCCGACGTCGGCTTCAACGGCTGTACCGATATCCCCACGCCAAACATCGATTCGCTGGCGAAGGGGGGGATTCGCTGTTCGAACGGCTATGTGTCCGGCCCCTATTGCAGCCCGACCCGGGCCGGGCTCCTGACCGGCCGCTATCAGCAGCGATTCGGCCACGAGTTCAACCCGGGCAAGGCGCGGCACGACGGAGGCCCCGCAGGGCTCCCGGTTTCCGAAACCACGATCGCCGACCGACTCAAGGCGGCGGGCTATTTCACCGGGATCATCGGCAAGTGGCACCTGGGGGAGGCTCCCGAAATGGTGCCCCCGCGGCGAGGGTTCGACGAATACTTCGGCTTCCTGGCCGGGGCCAGGACCTACGACCCTACGAAAGGCCCCCCAATCTTCCGGGGAACCGAGCCCGTCAAGGAAACCGAATATCTGACCGACGCCTTCGGCCGCGAAGCCGCCTCGTTCGTCGAACGCCACCAGAAGCATCCGTTTTTCCTCGAAGTCTCCTTCAACGCGGTCCACACCCCGATGGAAGCGACCGACGCCCGGCTCGCCAAATTCGCGTCGATCCCCGACAAGACGCGGCGAACCTACGCGGCGATGCTCTCGGCCATGGACGACGCGATCGGCAAGATCCTCCAGGCCCTTCGAACCGCCAAGCTCGAAGAGGACACCATCATCTTCTTCATCAGCGACAACGGCGGGCCGACGATGCTCGGCACCACGATCAACGGCTCACGGAATATCCCCTTCCGGGGCTCGAAGCGAACCACCCTGGAGGGAGGGATTCACGTCCCGTTCGTCGTCCAGTGGAAAGGGACGCTCCCCTCGGGGACGGTCTACGAACAGCCGGTCATCCAGCTCGACATCCTGCCGACCGCACTCGCCGCCGCCGGTGTGAATGCGGCGGCCGACTGGAAGCTCGACGGGGTCGATCTCCTACCCCATCTGAAGGGGAGCAATGCCAACGCCCCCCATGCCTCCCTCTACTGGCGCATGGGGGAGCAATCGGCGATCCGTAAGGGCGACTGGAAACTCGTCCGCTACGACGTGGCCGCCGACCATTCCGACGTCCGCTCCAACGCGTTCCAAGGCCCGAACGTAACACCCCCTCGGCTGTATCATCTGGGCCGTGATCCCGGTGAGAAGGAAGACCTGGCCGCCAAGAATCCCGATACGCTCCGGGAATTGACCGAAGCCTGGAACGCCTGGAACGGAGAGCTGATCGACCCGCTCTGGGGACGGCTCCCCAGGGCGAAACAATGAGTCGGCGTGCTTGCTTCGCGGCAACTCCGATCCAGGCATTTTCCGTTCGGCGCGGGTCTCCCGACCCCGCCGAAACGTCCGACCGAAGGTCTCCAAATCTTGGCGGATGATTGCTTCGCAACTTTATCACTCCACTCATCATCGATGAGGAATGCACATGGGATATTGGGAACCTCTCCCCGCCCGCATCAGGCCGGTTAACCGACATCACCTGTCGCGGCTCTTCGGCTTCATGACGCTCGCCCTGGCATTGCTCGGGTCGGCCCATGCCGAAGAGAGCACGCCTCCCCGGCCGAACATCGTCGTGATCCTAGCCGACGACCTCGGCTGGGGGGATGTGGGATGGCACGGCTCGGAGATCAAGACGCCCCACCTGGACAAGCTGGCCAGGTCGGGCGCGCGGCTCGAACAGTTCTACGTTCAGCCGGTATGCAGCCCCACGCGGGCGGCCCTCATGACGGGACGCTATCCCATGCGTCATGGACTCCAGGTTGGTGTGGTCCGGCCCTGGGCTCAATATGGCTTGCCGCTGGATGAGCGGACGCTCCCCCAGGCCCTCAAGGAAGCCGGCTACGAGACGGCCATCACGGGCAAGTGGCACCTCGGCCACTACAAGCCGGAGTATCTCCCCACGCAACGCGGGTTCGAGCATCAGTACGGCCACTACAACGGCGCGCTCGACTACGACACTCATGTCCGGGACGGCGGCTTCGACTGGCACCGCGACGACCGCGAATCCCATGACGAGGGCTACAGCACCCACCTGATCGGCCAGGAGGCCGTACGCCGAATCGAGGAAAAGGACCCGAAGCGCCCTCTATTCCTCTACGTTCCGTTCAACGCGGTCCACGCGCCG
>CALKTZ010000992.1 GCA_937997355.1 uncultured Planctomycetales bacterium
CCGAATCCTGGAATTCCCGGTCTTGCAGTTCCTGGGGAAGATTTCGTACTCGCTCTATCTGGTCCATTACGTCAACGGCACGATCGCGATCCGTCGGCTGCTCCAGGCCGGTGTCCCCACCGATCTGGCCGTCCTCGCCGCGCTTGCCCTGGTGCTCTCGCTCGCAACGCTGCTCACCTTCCTGGTCGAGCGCCCCTCGATGCGTTGGATTCGCCGCGCAACCGGACGCCACGCCGGGGAAGCGACCGCGGCCTAATCCACTGGACCTGATTTTCCGAACAGGAGGGTGCGAGGCAAAACCGAGTCGCGAAGCGATCCCATTCCGGATGGCGTTCATCCCCGATGACAAGACCAGGGGCCGCGCCCTCGGATGGATTCCGACGGCGCGGCCCCTGGCGATCTCATTCGGAAACGATGCGCGACGATCACGAAACCTTCTTGCGGAGACGCGCGACGATGCCGGCGAGGCCCAGGCCGCCGAGCATCATCGCCCAGGAGGCCGGCTCGGGCACCGCGGCGGAGATCGCAACGTTCCCGGCGTCGAGGTAGAAGGCCGGGAGATTGTAATCCCGAGTGGTCACCCCGGAGGTGAGGTAATCGTCGAGGGTGCCGACGTAGCGGACGCCATAAAAGGTGAGCGGGCTCGGAAGTCCGCCGGCAAAATTGGTGGAGGTGAAGTACTGACCGAAATGGTACGAGCCTTCGGTGTCCGTGAACGAATCCGACGTCAGGATCGCGTTACCGCTCGCGTCGAGGAAGGAAAAGGTACCGGTCCCGACCACGTCCGAACCGGCTCCGTCCGTGTAAGAGTAGGCCCAGACGGCGCTGAGGCCGGTCGCGGTCAGGCTCTGTCCGGGCGCGAACATGATCGTGTAGTCGAAGGTATCCCCCTCGGCGATCGCGACGTTGTAGCCGCCATTGAAGGCCGGGGTGCCCTGCCACCCCTGGAAGCCCGAAGGGCCGGAGACAGCCTGGGGCTGCGTGACATCCAGGGTTTGATTGACGACGACAACCGAGGCGGACGAGATGGAGGGCAGGGCCGCGAGCACGGCCGCGAACGCCAGCGT
Source organism: uncultured Planctomycetales bacterium (assembly GCA_937997355.1). GTDB lineage: Bacteria > Planctomycetota > Planctomycetia > Isosphaerales > Isosphaeraceae > CALKTZ01. The sequence continues at coordinate 1,068 of CALKTZ010000992.1, forward strand.
TCTGAAGCGCAACATCGAATCACTCCATTATTTCAAGACGTTATTATTGAGGGATAGATTCCCGGGCGGGATTGCGATCAAGCATGCTACGCAAAGGGAAAGCGAAGTACTAGTTTGTTTCATAAACGCAACCGCCTGAAATCAAACATGATGTCGAAAAGCAACGCCCGTCGCGGGCGAGCCGGATCGCCCCTGGTCCAAGTAGGCGCAAGCGCGTTCCTGAACGGATCGAGCCGATGCTCGTCGAAGGCTTGCGCGAGTCGGGGCCGGCGATCACGCCGAGCAGTACCCGAGCAATAGGTATGAAGGAAGCAGCCCGGCCGTCCAGGTCAGGGCTTGGTCCCGAGCGAATCGGTCGACGCTTCGACACGGCCGATCCAGCCCTTCAGGCCGAACTCATGGCCGTTCCGCTCGTAAGAAAGGATCACCTTCCGCGAGGCGGGGCCGGCCTGGAAGAATTCCCTGGAAAGCCCCAGGTTCTTACCTTCCTCGACCGCGTAGGGAAAGCTCGTGGAAGCTCCCGGTTCCAACTCGACGAAGGAGTCCTTGCCCGTGATTTCCGACCAGTCGAACTCCCCACCTCCGATTCTACTTTCCGAGATGCTGCCATCCGCAAGGCGGAGTTCGTAGGACTCCTCGATCGACTCGGGCGTTTTCGGCAGGTGGATGGGTCGAGGCGACGTGTTGGTGACGGTGATGGAAAAGCCGTCGCCGTCCCGGACGAGCCTGGCCGCGAGGGGCGCCGGTTCCTCGCGCAGCATCCGCGTCAAGAATTCCTCACGCCGCTTGGCGTCGGGGAGTTTCGAGGCGAGCCGCCAGACCCTCGTGGCGACATCGACGTCGAGCGGGAACGTGTGGCCGGTGATCTGCTTGAGGGCGGCCCGCGCCAGCACGCAGCGCGGGGCGAGTTCGGCGCTGTGCCAGCCACCGTCGTCGTCGTCTTCGAGGTAGCCGATAATCGCGGGGACGGAGCCCGGATTCTTCCAAGCCGCCAGCGCGCAAATGACGCGGTCGATATCGTCGTCGATTCCCCGGATGGCCGTACTAATCGCCTCACCGGACTCGCGATCGTCGAGCGCTGCCAGCATCATCACCGCCATCGCCCGCAGATTGGGGTCGGCATCGGTCAGGAGCCGGCGCAGCTTGGGGATGCCCGCCTTACCTTCCAGGGTGCCGACCACGCAAACCGCCTGACCGCGGATATCCTCGTCTTCATGCTTCAGCAAGGCATCGACCGCGCCGAAATCCTCGGGGCGCAGCCGCGAGGGAAAAGATGGATTCGGAGTGGGGCGGAGCGGCAGGTCGTCCTCGAAGTTCGGATCGGGGATTTCCCCGCCACAGAGCCAGTCCAGGGCCAACTCGACAACCTCGGAGTCCGGAGAGGCCAGGAGCTTCGGCACCTCGACCTGCGGCTCCTTCGAGCGCAAGGCGACAAAGTAGGGCTCGACGGTATCGCTTCGAACGCCCTGGTAGCTCTCCACGAACAGATACTCTCGAGGGTCGTCCCGGATCGCACGATCCCGATGGAAAAACCAGAGGTTAGGGTGCTCGGGATTGAGGCTGGTGAAAGCCATCGACGACCGCGGGAGGGTAATCGTTGATGGCTCTTTCGACCAGGTGATGAACGGACCGAGGATCACCTCGTGACGGCCGGGTTTGACATCCCCCGCGATCACGCGAGTGACGACCAGCTCGGTCCGTTCCCCCTTCTGATTTCCCCGAATCGGCCGGGCGAGCTGCACCCCGACTTTCGGGGCCTTCTCCCAGTGGGCGATGACGATGATCGGCCGCTTCGCCAGATCCTCATGGGAAATTATTGGAATGAGAGTGATCTTCGTTTTCTCCGGTTCCTCATCGGAACTGGTTGGAATGGCGAGGAATGACCGCTTCGCCTGATCTTCATCGGAGGTGGGCGGTGGGCAAAAGGCTCGCGCGGGACCGGCCGGTATCAGCAATATGGCCAGCGCAAGCAGCGAAATTCTTGCGAGTCGCATTAGGGTCGCGGCTTCGATCCGCATAGACATTTCTCCCGAAGCCCGTTCGGCGAGCCGGCCCTGCATCCGTCACGTTGACCGCGAATGCGGACGCCACAACTCCATCTTAACCGGACAGCCGAATTCATTGGGAGCAAGAAAAGGTCATCCCGGAGAACTACGTGGTGATCCCGCCGTCGATCACCAGGACCTGCCCGGTCATGAACGCGGAGTCGTCCGACAGCAGGAATTTGACGGTGCCCACGACATCTTCGGGGACGCCGAGCCGCCCCAGGGGAGTGCGTCTCAGGATCTTGTCCATCTGCTTCGCGTCAAGCTCCGCGCTCATCTCGGTTCGCAGGTAGCCGGGCGCGACCGAGTTGATCCGAATGTTCCAGGAGCCCAGCTCGCGGGCCAGGGCGCGGGTCATCGCATCCATCCCCCCCTTGGTCGCGCCGTAGACCGCCATCCCCCGATAACCCCGGAGCCCGACAACCGATGAGATGTTCACGATCGACGCCGACGGCAACGCCGACGAGCGCATCTGCCGGACGACCATGCGCGTGAGGATCAACGTCCCGCGGAGGTTGGTGGAAATCGCCCGGTCGATCTGGTCGTCGCGCAAGAGCGCGAGGACCCCCGTCACGGCGACCCCCGCGCAATTCACCAGGCCGGTCGCCGGGCCGAACTTCTCCCGGGCCAGCCCGAGGAACCGGGTCAATGAGGGAGGGTCGCAAACATCGGCCCGCGCGAACAGGAATCGGGGATGTTCGCCGAGCCGGTCGGTGAATTCGGTGGCACCGCGGCTGAACGTGGAGACCGCGTACCCCGCCTCCAGCAAGCCTTCCACCAGGGCGCGACCGAGCCCTCGGCTCCCTCCGCTCAGGATGACGTGCCCCCAGCCCCCCCCCGCCCCGTCTTTCGGATCTCCCATCGTGCGGCCTCGTCAATGTTCGGCGTGCGATCCTCGGAGCTTCTTGCCGGCGACCGAGAGTCCGATCGTCGAGACGGCGGTGACGAATCGAGGGACCTCGTGCGACGACAGGGCCTCGCGGCAGACCCGGCCGATCTCGCGCTCGACGGCCGCCGGCCCGTCCCGCACCACGAACTCGCAGGCCACCATCTGGCCGACCAGCGACGACTTGCGCGGGAAGACGCGGACATCGCGCACGCCGGGGATGGTCAGGATCAACTGCTCGACCCTCAGGGGCTGGACCTTGTTCCCCCCCACATTGATGATGTCCGATTTCCGCCCAATGAAGACGTAACGGTCTCCGCGAGGCTGGACCAGGTCTCCCGTGGCGACCCATCCTCCCGCCTTGGGGTCGCCTGTGCTCGAGGGAGGACGCGCGGTCAGGTCGCCATTGAGCGATCGCGCCAGGAGCTCGCCATCCTCGACCTTCAGCGAGACGCCGTCCTCGGAACAATTTTCGAGAAACGAGGCGGGGAACCCTTCCAGCCCATCCTTGACCGAGAAGCAGCGCCCCAGCTCGCTGGTCGCGTAGATATGAACGATCCTGGCCGCCGGAAAGGCCCGCTTCAGGCTGTCGAGGAGAGTCTGATCGGTAACTTCCCCCCCCAGGGTGATCTGCTCCAGATTCAAGGCATTCAGGCGAGGCAGGCCGACGTGCATCAGGAGCCTCCGCCAGTACGAGGGGGTCGCGGAGACCGCGGTCACCGCGGCGCGGCCCATCAGGTCGACAAGCTCGCCGGGCGATGCCTCCGGCTCCGGCAAGACCAAAGTCCCCTGCTGGAGCAGGGCCTGGAAGAAGACCTGCAAGCCCGCATAGAGCTGGGGCCGATAGGTCAGGAGCCATCGCTGATTCCGCGACGCCCCCCCGCGACGGACCGGCCTCGTCAGGCTGTTCCAATCGTGCGCCACCGCCTTCGGGAGCCCCGTGCTCCCCGATGTGTAGATCGTGATCACCCCCCGCCCGCTCCCCCGGCCGGTCGTTCGAAGCTCCCGGATCGCAAACCCGTCGGGACCACGGAGGTCGGGAATGTCGACGACGGCATCGAGGCCGTCGAGAATGTTGAGCCGGGCGAGCGTATCCTCGGTCCATCGCGCGTCGAGCAGGCAGATATCGACGCCGAGCGTCCCCAGCGCGGTGAGGATCGCATACACGGCGGCATTCGGCCGAACCGGCAGGCCCACGCGGCAATCGCGAAGTGGCCCTAGCTCCCCCCTCAGCCGCCCCACCGACTCGATCCAGCACTCCCAGTCAACGGTCCAGGCCGGATCGATGAACGCCGGTCGATCGGTCGGGATCAGCGATTCGAACAATCGCCGCGCCGGACCGGATTCGAACGGCGCGAGTCGATTCATGGGACCGGTCCATAGAGGGAGCAAAGATCGGAAAGCGTGCGGACTTCGGGAATCGTGTCCTGGCCGAAAGGATCGACGCCGAACACCTGTTCAAGCCTCAGCACCACCTCCGCGAAATCCAACGATTCGAGGCCGAGGGAACCGTCCAGAACCGTATCGGGAGACATGGAAGGCGAAACCATACCTTTGTTGCGGAAGACAAGGTCAAATTCGGAGACGATTTTTTCAAGCGTGGAAACCGTCGCGGTCTGATCCATGGCGGCAGGCTCCGGCACATCTCAGCAAAAATTCGAAGGTCGGCGATAATCAGCGACGCGGATTTTCGGGGACAACCGAGCAGTCCCCCCATTCCCTTGTCCAGACTCGCGAACGATCGAGGAGCGGCCAAAACGAACGAATCTGGCAGATTTACGTAAACTATCAAAAACTTCCCTTTTGCATTACAAGGCCCGCCGACATGGGAGAACAGCCGGCGATGACATCCGGAAAGGCGAACGGCATGACGGGAACCTTCCCTGGACGACTATGAATTTATCGTCGAGCACTCGTCGATGGGAGTGGATTTGGCTTTTCCTACGTATTTGAGCGACATCGTGAATCTTTTTTTCAACACCCGAGATGCGTTCGCGAACAGAACGGTCATATTTCCATGCGCGAATCCATAATATCTTTGTGATTTCCCGAAAGAATTCGTATGATACCGATGTCGCACATCTTATCATTGATGTGCGACATTTGAAGAACCGATCGCAACAAAAGGATACACAAAGACACGCTTAAGAACATTTTTCGTGCCAACTTTGGCCATTCCGATCGCCAAAGCCCGTCAACAAGGCGGTGCAGAGATTTCGCAGGGTTGAAAGTCGATTGCGGGCGATTGGCCAATCGCCGGAGCGTGTGGTTGGGTATCAATCCTTGGCGGATTCAATCAATTCGAGGGCAAAGATTTTTTCGCCAAAAGAATCGTGCCGATCTATAGTTCACTCATGTATTGATGAAGTCTCGAACTGCGACGTTTGGGGTTCAAGGCTTCGGCGTGTCCGCCGATAGGGTCGCGCGAGCGTTTCCTTCGTTCTTCCGGCCCGAGTTTTCCGGTTTCCCGTCGCGGGGTGAATCGAGGAATCTCGGAGATCGCGAATCGTTCGCAACGGGTCGATGCCAATCGTGCGTCCGGGAAAGTCGTCATTTTCGGAGGGTTTGCTTATGGCCTGAGCGCGGCGTGAAATTCTGAACGAATTCCTACGTTTGTATTTTTGATCGCAAATCTTGGAATCGAACGATTCCAATATGCATTGTTATTTTCTTCTGGCATTCAAGAATGCGGCTCGATGGTTGAGCGCAAGCAATTCAGAAGTACATTCTTGGGTGCCGGCTGAACTTTCAAGGCGTAAGGAGCCTCTCGTGTCCACCTCGACGGTGTTCATCCTGAATTCGGCGATGCTGCCTTATTTTCTTTGGCTTCTGCTGATCACATTGGCGGCCGGGATTTCCTGGCTGGTTCACAAGACGACGCGCGGCTTGCCGTCGAAGGCTCGATTCCTGATCGTCGTCCCGGCCCACAATGAAGAAGTGGGGATCGCCCGCACGGTGCGGAGCTGCCAGGCGATCGATTATCCTCCGCACCTCTTCGAGACGCTGGTCCTGGCCGACAATTGCCAGGACACGACGGCCGAGATCGCGCGCCGACTGGGGGCGACGGTCGTCGAGCGCCAGGACTTGAGCCGGAAGAGCAAGGGGTTCGCGCTCGAGGACCTGTTCGGGCAGCTCAACCGGTCGGGGCGGATCGACGACTTCGACGCCGTGGTCGTCATCGACGCCGACTCGACCGTGGATGCCCGGATCCTCCGGGCGTTCGCGAAGCGGCTGGACGCCGGAGACGACTGGGTCCAGGCCTTCGACACGGTCGGCAACCAGGGGGATTCCTGGCGGACCCGCCTGATGACCTATGCGTTCTGCCTCATCAATGGGACGACCCTGCTCGGCCAGAACGCGCTCGGCCTGAGCGCGTCGCTCCGAGGAAACGGGATGTGCCTGTCGACCCGGGGGCTTCGCCGGGTCCCCTGGTCGTCCCACGGCCTTGCCGAGGATGAGGAGTTCTCCTGGGCGTTGCGGCTTGCCGGCGAAACCATCGTCTTCGAGCCCGAGGCCGTCGTTCACGCGGTGATGCTGCGGGAAGGGGGATCCGCGGCGTCCTCGCAACGCCGACGCTGGGAATATGGGCGGAAGGATGCCCGGCGACGGACCCTCCGCCCCTTGCTCGGATCGGAGAATCTTTCCTGGAAGGCCAAGCTCTGCTCCCTCGTCGAGCTGACCCTCCCCAACACGGTGAACATCATCCTGGTCTACGCGTTGATCACCGCGCTGAACCTCTACCTGATCTTCAGCGGAATGGGTTCCAGCCCACTCCTCCGCGGCCTCCTGATCGGCTCGACCGCCTTGATGACGATCTCGCTCGCCCTGTATGCGCTCAGCCCGTTCTGGATCTTCCGACTCCCCTGGAGGTTCGCGCTCAGCCTCGCCTATTTCCCGTTCTATGCGATCTGGAAATTGGCGATCATGGTCCAGGGGCGTCCGCGTCAGTGGGTGAGGGCCAAGCGATCACATTCTTTCTTGAAGTCCTCCACGCGATCAGCGTCCGGGGTACTCTGCCCCCCTTACCGGCCGGACAGCGTGCATTGAATAAGGCACCGGGGCCGATGTCCTTCGGGATCTCGGCCCCGGCCGACCATCAAGCCGAGGCCGAAGCAGACCCGACCGCCATGCCGCGAGGCTTCACCCCGGCGTGGCGATCGGGTGCGCCCGGCCGCTTCGGCTCCCTTATTTCGCATCCCCGTGGCCTGAGTCGCGCGGCCCGGACCTGTCTTCGAGAAGCCGACGCAGCTCGGCGATGTCCCGGCGCAATTCCTGGATCGTCTCATCCCGCAGATCCTCCCGAACTCGCCTTACTCGCGGCAAAAATCGGGAGACATAAGACGCCAGGCCGATGAAGAAGACGATCCAGCCGACGGCGTAGGCCACGCCGGCCGCGATGCTGAACGCCGTCGCATCCTTGTCGAACGGATCGGCGCCGCGAAACCCTCGCGATGCCAGGATGAGAAAGGCGACCGCCACCACGCCGAGCGCGCCGAGCACGACGCGCTTGGTGATCCTTTCGTGAGACTCCGCCCGCGCGAGTTGAAATTCCAATTGCATGCGATGCTCCTCGTAACGTTCCGAATCGAGCAGATCGTCCTGCCTGAGCAGCTCGGATCCGAAATTCTCGGGAATGGACCGCTCACTCATGGCTGCCCCCCTGAATCCGCCGCACCAGCGCGGCCTTGGCGTAGTGCAGCCGCGACTTGACCGTCCCCGGACTGCACTCCAGCACGCTCGCGATCTCCTGGAAGCCCATGCCCTCCAGGAATCGCAAGGTGAGGACGCGACGATGGTCCACCGACAACGATTTGAGCGCGGCGTGGACCAGCTCGGCATCCTCGAAGAGGGAATCCGGCAGGCCGGCATCCGGCATCTCGTCG
>CALKTZ010000993.1 GCA_937997355.1 uncultured Planctomycetales bacterium
TTGATCGAAGGGGCCAAAATTGAACTGCAACCAAAGACGCGCGACGCAAGCGAACCGGACTTCGATTCAAGCCCTCCTGGCAGGATTGCTGTTCGTCCTTTGGGCGGCCGGCTGCTCGACGCTCGGGGAGCGGGGAAAACAGCTCGTTCCCACCAATCATCGCCTCCGGTCGGGACCGTTCCTCTTCTCCTCCGATTTCGAGCTGAAGTCCGACTCTCCCGTGGTGCTTTGCCTGAAGTCGCTCGAACACGATATGGCGAAGTCGCTCGATCTCGAAGTGAGCGAGGACGATCCGACGATCGAGATCTACATCCTGAACGACCGGGACTCGTTCTCGCACTTTCTCAAGTTCTATTATCCCGAGCTTCCATCCCGGAGGGCTTTTTTCCTGGCCCAGGGGGAGAGCCGGGTCGTTTACACCTTCATGGGACCGAAGCTTGAGGAGGACCTTCGCCACGAGGCCGCCCATGCGCTCCTCAATCTGAGATTCGGAAGCCTCCCGCTCTGGCTTGATGAGGGACTGGCCGAGTATTTCGAGGTGACATCCCCGGCCGATACCGGGGCGCAGGCACATCTCGCGAAACTCCCGGCCGAACTTACGAGCCAATGGAAGCCGAATCTCGCCCGGCTCGAAGGGCTCACGGAAATCCGCCAGATGACCCCCGGAGATTATCGCGAGTCCTGGGCCTGGGTCCACTCGCTGTTGAACCAACCAGGCCCGGGCAAGCCGACGTTGCTGGCCTATCTTCGCGAGACCCCGGCCAGTCGCGAACAGACCAAACTCTCCTCGCGGCTGGCGGATAATGGAATCGACACGGGTGGCGAGTCGCTCGTCGCTTACGTTGGATCTCTACGCAACCGCCGCATTTCTCAATCGCCGGGCACCAAGCCGAAGGTGGTGCGTTTTCAGGATGCCCCTTCTCCCTTGCCGGTTCAACCGCTCCCGCCGGAGAGAGGGATCAAGGGGTTCGCCCGCCGAATCGGCTCGTTTTTCGGCCTGTGAAAGCAGAGAGAAGTTGTCCGATCACCGCTTGAGTTGAACGGGAAGCTCGTTGATCTTCGCGGCGATGATGAAGTCGTTTTCACTCAATCCGCCGATCGCGTGCGTGGTCATCTCGATCGACACGTTCCGATAGCCCTGGAGGCAGAAGTCGGGATGATGTCCTTCCTCCTCGGCAAGTTCGGCAACCTTGTTCAGGAAGTCCA
>CALKTZ010000994.1 GCA_937997355.1 uncultured Planctomycetales bacterium
TGGCAACCATCCCGGTCGCGGCATCCGTGCAGCCGGCGAAGCCCGGCGCGAAGAAGGTCCTCGTGCTCTCCGATGGTTTCGGGAGCGCTTCCAACGAATCGTCGTACTACGATCCCTGGTTCAAGATGGTCAAGTTGGAAAACCTCGACGTCAGCTACTGGGGGATGATGACCACGCTGACACTCACCCGGAGCGATGGCCCCGACGGCAAGGTCATGCTCCCCCCCGAGCTGGCGAAGTATGACGTGATCCTCGTCGATCGGACATCTACTATCTCCAGCGCTTCGTCGAGTCGGGGAAGAGGCTGATCCTCGTCGCCGCCCCCGGCATGGAAGGCTCGGTCGACAAGGTGAACCTGTATCTGAAATCGGCCGGACTGAGAATGGAACCGGAAGAACTCGATACCCGGGGCCAGGGATACTTCGAATCCAGGGAACGCCAGCTCACGCCGAGCCCGCTCACCGACCGCGTGCAAAGCCTCTCCTTCTTCCGGCCCGGCAGCATCACCGTGCTCGACCCCAAGATCGCCAAGCTCCTCGACAAGGAAGGGGAAGAAGCAGGCGGCTTCCTCGCGGTCTCGCATCCGGGAAAGGGTGAGGTGGTGGTCCTCGGCGCCTGGAGCGTGATCGGCTGGATCGATCCGCGAATCGCGAAGGATTCGGACAACCTCCGCTGTCTGCGGAACATGCTCACGAAGCCGGTGGAGTGAGAGCCTTGAAACTGCAGCGTGGCGATGACACTCCATCCCCTCTCTCGTCTTATGCTATCATGAGACGACGAAGCGGAGTCGCGCACGATCCGTTTCGAGGAGTGTCCACAATGCCCGTGCAGACGGATGTTCTCGCGGAGCAGATCGCCAAGCTTGCGAGCGAGATCCGCGAGTCGAACCGGCAGTTCCATGATTTCCGGGTCGAGGTCGCCAAGGAACTGGGCGCGATCCGCGGTGACATGCAAGAGCTGCAAGCCAGTACGCGATTCACGATGAAGGTTGCCGCCTGGGGTGTCGGCCTCCTCGCGCCGGTCGTCGTCTCGCTCGTCACCTTCGCCGTCTGGGCGGCCTGGCACGCCGGCAAGCTCGACTCCCGCGTCGCGACGATCGAAGCGAAACAGGCCCAGGCCGCCGCCGGCACATCGAAGCGCTGAGGCCCCTTTGGCGCGATCTCACCCCCAGATCTTGTTGATCGTCCAGGTCAGGACGGCCGAGCTGACGATGAAGACCGCGAGCAAGATCGCCGCGTAGCCGTTGCGGCCATAGAGATAATTGCCGACCGTGAAGAGCGCCGACCAGATCGCCGAGCAGCCCGCGACCCAGCCGAGCAGGGCCAGCGGGACATTCTCGTGCTTCTCCTCCTCGGCGACCTCGGCGTCGGAGACGCCGGCCGCAAGCTGGATCGGCCGCCAGCCGGGGCCGAAGGGGCGCACCTTGCGGTAGAAGTTGATGAGCGTCTCGCGGTCGGTCTCGGGTCCGAAGAGGGCGGTCAGGACCCAGCAGACGGTGGTCACGGCGACCGTGATCAGGAGTTCCTTGTGCGTCCCGAGGTTCGTCCCCTGCTTGTGCAGGGCCACGAAGAGGGCCGACACGGCGAACGAGCTGACCATCGCCACCACCTCGCTCCAGGCGCTCACCCGCCACCAGAACCAGCGGAGCAGATAGAGGAGTCCCGTCCCCGCGCCGACCTGGAGGAGCAGGTTGAACGACTCCTGCGCGGTATCGAGCAGGTAGACCGTCGCGGCCGAACCCAGGAAGAGGAGCACCGTGGAAACCCGCCCGGCGTTGACGTAATGATGCTCGGACGCGTCGGGCTTGAGGAACCGCCGGTAGAAGTCATGGACCAGGTAGGACGACCCCCAGTTGAGGTGTGTGAGGATCGTCGAGGAATTGGCGGCGATCAGGCCGCCGACCATCAGCCCCATCCAGCCGACCGGCAGGAACTTGAGCATGGCGGGATAGGCGATGTCGTGGCCGATCAGCTTGGGATCGACGTGCGGGAACGCCTCCTGGATGTCCTTCAGGTCCGGGTAGATGATCAGCGAGGCCAGGCCGACGAGGATCCAGGGCCACGGACGCAGGACATAATGGGCGATGTTGAAGAAGAGGGTCCCGGCGACGGAGTCTCGCTCGGATTTCGAGGCGAGCATGCGCTGGGCCGCGTAGCTGCCGCCGCCGGGCTCGGCGCCGGGGTACCAGACGGCCCACCACTGCACGGCCAGCGGGATGACGAAGATGGAGACGGCGAGCTCGTAATTGTTGCTGAAGCTCGGCAGCATGGCGAGGTAGTCGAGCCCGTTCGGGCCGGTCCTCGCCGAGAGCTTCTCGACCAGGCCGCCCAGGCCGCCGACCTCCGGGAGCGTCACCGCGAAGTAGGCCGCCGCGATCACCGCCGACATCTTGATGAAGAACTGGATCATGTCGATGACCATGACCCCCCAGAGCCCCGAATGCGCCGCGAACACGACGTTCAAGAGCCCCACGACGATCAGGGTCTGCCAGCGGTCGAGCCCGAACATCACATTGGCGATCTTGCAAGCCGCCAGATTGACCGTCGCCATGATCATGCAGTTGAAGAAGAAGCCGAGGTAAATCGCGCGGAATCCCCGGACGAAG
>CALKTZ010000995.1 GCA_937997355.1 uncultured Planctomycetales bacterium
AATCTGCATGATTTCTGCTGCCGGGTCGGCATCGCCGACCTCTTCCGTCGCGAGCCCTGCCTCACCTTCCTGAGCACCGAGGGGAGGCGATCCTGGATGAAAGCCGGCCTCCTTCCGGCCCCCTTCCACCTGGCCGAGAGCTTCCTGTTCGCCAACTATCTGAACTGGCGCGACAAGCTCCAGGTCGCCCGCGGATTGGCCGCCCTGGCGATCCGGCATGACGAGCGACCCGAGGAATCGCTCGCCGATTGGCTGCTCCGTCATGGGCAGGGGCTCCGGGCGATCAACCTGTTCTGGACCCCGGTCCTCACCTCGGCCCTGAACGAGCGGCTCGACCGCATGGATGTCGGGCATGCCCGCAAGGTATTCGTCGACGGCTTCCTGAAGAATCGCACCGGGTTTCAGCTTGAGATCCCCCTGGTGCCGCTCGGCGAGTTATACGGCCTGCGGCTGGAAACCTGGCTCCGGGAGAAGGACGTCTCCGTCCGGCTGACGACCGGCGTCCGCTCGATCGATTTCGACGAGAACGACGACTTGCATGGGGTCGTCCTTCGCAATGGGGAACGCCTCCCGGCCGACTTCGTGCTCCTCGCGGTCCCCTTCGATCGCGTGGCGGGCCTGCTGCCGGAACCCGCGATTCGACGCATCCCGGACCTGAACAAACTCGATGAGATCCAATCGGCCCCGATCACGGGAGTCCATCTCTGGTTCGATCGGCCGATCTGTCCGCTCGACCATGTCGCCACGCCGGGACGGCTGATTCACTGGGTCTTCAATCACACGGCCCTGCAAGGTCGAGCCGCGCCGGGCTCGCCGCGACGGCAACGGGCCATGGAGACCGCCGACGACGGGCAATATCTCCAGATCGTGATCAGCGCATCCTATGATCTGCTCGGCTGGGACAAGGACGGCATCCTCAAGCTTGTGCTCGAAGACCTGGAATCGCTCTGGCCTGCCGTGAAGGAGGCCAGGCTCTTGCGGTCGTGGGTCGTGACCGAGCACGGCGCGACGTTCGCCGTCCGCCCCGGCATCGACGAGATCCGCCCCCGCCAGCGAACTCCGATCGACGGCCTCTTCCTCGCCGGGGATTGGACGTGTACCGGCTGGCCCGGCACGATGGAAGGGGCCGTCCGGAGCGGCTACCTCGCCGCGCAGGCGATCCTCGCCGACCTCGAATGCCCCACGCAATTGATCGCTCCGGACCTTGAGCCCGGCCTTCTCGCCCGCTGGCTATTGCCCTGATTCCAAGTCACGGACAACGCCTCGGAGCACCTGGTTGGAGCGGCTTGCACTTGGATCGCGCGGGCCTTGTTTCGTTCGGCGCGGGTCTCCCGACCCCGCCGAAACGCCCGACCGAAGGTCTCCGAATCCGAAACCCATACGCCCCCCTCTCGGATTGGTGATATGTTTTTATGTATATCCGATGATGTATTCGGGTGCCACGGGTCGTCCCGACCCGTGCCGGCACTCCCTACGGATCAGGGGCACGGGCCTGAAGGCCCGTGGCACCCAAACCGAACCCCGCGAAGGTCTCAACCCAGGGTGGCCGGGGCAAAGCGTGCCCCGGAGACCAACAGCCCCAGGACAGCTCTATAGCCCCGTCCCAGCATCCCGGGGCACGCTGACGCTTTGCCCCGGCCACCCGGCCGACATCGGACTCACCGGCTTATTACTTCAATCCTCCAGGTCGTGCCCCTGATGGGCGCCCCCCGCATCGTATCGGGATTCGTCATCCGGGGAGTGGTGGCCCGGGTCGTCCTGGTCCAGATCGTTATCCAGGAATTCGACATCCCCGGGCTCGGGTCCGTCGGACGAGCCGCGCCGACGCGTGGCGGGATCGGTCTGCTTGCGGGATCGGAGGTAGAGCTTGATCGGGATGTCGTGGAACGGGAGCTTCTCGCGCAGGACGTTGAGCAGGTAACGTTGATAGGTCGCGTTGAAGAGGGGGTTGGTGTTGACGAACAGCCCGATCGTCGGCGGCGCGGCATCGACCTGGGTCGCATAGTAGACGCGGGGGATCCGGTTGTCCTTCATGGCCGGCGGATGCGCCTCGACCGCCTCCCGGACGATCCGATTGAGGGTGCCCGTGCTCACCCGACGGTTGGCCTGCTTGAAGAGGGACTGCGCCAGATTGAGGAGCGCCTTGACGTTCTTGCCGGTCTGGGCCGTGATGAACGCCATCGGCATGTAGTTCATCGACCGGAACGCATGCTGCACGTGATTCGCGTAGCGGGCCTGGTTCGCCTGAGTCGGATCCTCCGAATCTTCGAGCATCAAATCCCACTTGTTGATGACGAAGATGCAGGGCTTGTATTCCTTGGCGATATAGTCGGCCATCTGCTTGTCGAGCCGGGAGACCCCCTGGGTGGCGTCGAGGAACAGCAGCACGACATCCGCCCGGCGGATCGATCGCTCGGCGCGATGGATCGAGTAAAAGTCGAGGCTCTCGCGGATCTTGGACTTGCGCTTCACCCCGGCGGTGTCGATGGCGATGAACGGGAGCCCGTCGAGCATGAATTCCACGTCGACCGAATCTCGGGTGGTGCCGGCCCGTTCGGAGACGATCATCCGCTCGGCCCTGGCCAGGGGGTTGATGAAGGTCGAT
>CALKTZ010000996.1 GCA_937997355.1 uncultured Planctomycetales bacterium
CGAGGACGGACCGGCCTGAGCACGGGGTTCGATCCGTCTTCGTGAACGAGCCGAGTTCGAGACCCCGGCGGATTGTTGAACCCCTCCTTCCACCCCGGTACCTTGCGGATTGAACTCGCGAGGCGCCGGGGTCGCTCTTTTGAATAAGTTCGCCCGCAATCGATGATCCCAGGAGTGAGTGATGGCTGTCGACGACCAGAACCCTGAAGTGGTCCCCATGCGGGCCGCATTGTTGAGCGTGTCGGATAAGCAAGGGCTCCTGGACCTGGCCCGGGTGCTGGCCGATCGCGGCGTGCATCTCCTCGCCAGCGGCGGCACGCATGCGGCCTTGAAGTCGGCCGGCCTGGCGGTGACGGAAATCTCCAGCTACACGGGGCAGCCGGAAATCCTCGGCGGTCGCGTCAAGACACTCCATCCCAAAATTCATGCCGGCATCCTCGCCCGGCGATCACTCCCCGAGGATCTCGAGATCCTCGCCCAGCAGGAGATCGAGCCGATCGACCTCGTGGTCGTGAACCTCTATCCGTTCGAGGCGACGGTGGCCCGGCCGGGGACCACCTTCGAGGAGGCGGTCGAGAATATCGACATCGGCGGGCCGTCGATGATTCGAGGGGCCGCCAAGAACCATTCGCACGTCGCCGTTCTGACCGATCCCGCGCAGTATCCCCGGCTCATCGAGGAACTCGAACGTCAGGGGGGCACGACGCTGAAAAGCCGCATCCGCTTCGCAGCGGAAGCATTCGAGCGATCGGCCCGCTATGAGCATGCGATCGCCCAGTATCTCGCGAGGGTGACCAGGGAACCCGCGGAATCGGCGGCCACCTACCCCGAGACACTCTCGCTGAGCTTCCAGCTTCGCAAGGAGCTGCGTTACGGCGAGAATCCCCATCAGACCGCCGCGTTCTATGTCGAGCCGAATGCGGCGTCGTGTGGCCCGAATTTGGCCACGGCGCGGATCTGTCACGGCAAGGAGCTTTCCTACAATAATCTGCTCGATCTCGATAGCGCGCTCCGACTCATCCGGCAGTTCGCCGAGCCGGCCGCCTGCATCCTCAAGCACAACAATCCGTGCGGCGCCGCGACCGACGATGTCCTGGCGACCGCCTTCGAACGTGCTTACGAAGGAGACCCGGTGAGTGCCTTCGGGGGGATTGTCGGCCTGAACCGTCCGGTCGATCGCGCGACGGCCGAGGCGATGTGCCGGCCCGGACGATTCCTTGAGGCGATCGTTGCACCGAGCTTCGACCCCGACGCTTTCGAAATCCTCACGACGAAGCCGACCTGGAAGAACAGCGTCCGACTCCTGGAGCTGGGCGGGGCCATCGGCCCGGACGGCCCATCGCCGCAAGGCTTCGACCTCCGTCGCATCGAGGGGGGGCTCCTCGTTCAAGGCTGGGATCGCGTCGAATCCGATCCGGCAGCCGGCCAGATCGCCACGAAACGGACGCCGACCGACGACGAACGGCGCGACCTCGAATTCGCCTGGAAGATCTGCGCGGCGGTCAAATCGAACGCGATCGTGGTGGCCAAGGGGGGCCAACTCCTCGGCGTGGGGGCGGGACAGATGAGCCGGCTCGACTCGGTCCGCATCGCGACCGAGAAGGCGGGCGAACGCGCCCGAGGGGCAGTCCTGGCCTCGGACGCTTTCTTCCCGTTCCGAGACGGCCCGGATGTCGCCGCGAAGGCGGGGATCACCGCCATCATTCAGCCGGGAGGCTCCAGGCGCGACCATGAAACGGTCGTCGCCTGCGACGAGCACGGAATGGCGATGATCCTGACGGGGCGCCGCCACTTCCGCCACTGAGTTTGGGATGGGAATTTCAGGAATCGCGAGGGCGGGTGGACTCGATCGAGCTTCGGCTTATCGATGCCCGCCCCCTCAGTGGCCTCCGCCCATGTGTCCGCCCCCCATGTGGCCACCCCCCATATGTCCGCCGCCCATGTGGCCGCCGCCGCCGTGGCCGCCTCCGCCTCCACCATGACCCGCGAGC
>CALKTZ010000997.1 GCA_937997355.1 uncultured Planctomycetales bacterium
CGTCACGAGCACACGATACGACACGATTCCCAAACTCCTCGATTGAATCCCAACCCGGCGCGAATACGTCGACCTCTAGTGGAATGGCCTGTCGGCGAGCGATCGGGCCGGCGTCAGCCGACCGTCGCCGCCGCTCGCTGGCCGAGCAGCACCTGCTGCGCGGCGGTCAGGGCGCGGCCCGGCTCGACATCGAAGCCGAGCTCGGCCAATGTCATCTCGAGGGCCGCCAGTGCGGAAATCACATCGAGCTCGTCGGTATAGCCCATGTGGCCGATCCGCACGATCTTCCCTTTCAGCTTGTCCTGGCCGCCGACGGTCGTGACGCCGAATCGGCTCGTCAGCTTGTTCCGGATGTCGGAATCCTTCACGCCGTCGGGAACCCGGAAGGCGGTCAGGCCCTCGGCGGGGCGCGCGCTGAAGAGCTGCAAGCCCAGCGCCAGGATACCCGCCTGGCAGGCTTCGCTCATCCTCTGGTGGCGCTTCCAGACATTCTCGACCCCTTCCTCGCGAATCCGCTTCAACGCGGCCCGGAGGGCGAGGATGAGGGTGTGGGCGGGGGTGTATGGAGTGTCGAACTCCTTCATCTTCTTGCGGGCGGCCTTGAGGCTGAAGTAGAAGCTCGTCGAATCGAACGAATCGATCTGCTTCCATCCCTTGGGGCTCACCGAGACGAAGGCCAGGCCCGGCGGCAGCATGAGCGCCTTCTGGGAGCCGGCGCAGAGGACGTCGATCCCCCAATCGTCCGGCCGGCACTCCATCGCGCCGACGCCCGAGATGCCGTCGACCACGAACAGGGCCGGGGTCTTGGCCACGACCTTGCCGATGGCTTCCACCGGATGCCCGGTCCCCGTCGAGGTCTCGCTCAGGGTGCCGAAAACCGCGACGGCGTCGGGGTGCTGTTCGAGCGCGGAGGCCACCTGCGCCGGATCGACGGGCTGGCCCCATTCGGTGTCGAACGTGATCGCGTTGATCTTGAACGCCTTGCAGATGTTCGCCCAGCGGGCCGCGAAGTGACCGGCGTTGAGGATCAGGGCCTTGCCGCCGGGAGGGACCGTGTTGACGACCGCCGCCTCCATGGCGCCGGTCCCGGAGGAAGTCAGGATGAGGACGTCGTTCTTCGTCTGGAAGACTTCCTTGAGGCCCTCCTCGACCTCGGTGATCACCTCCTTGGCCTCGGCGGAGCGGTGGTGGATCACCGGCCGGGCAAGCTCAAGCAGGACCTCTTCGGGGACCATCGCCGGCCCCGGCGTCATCAATCGTGGCTTCCGCATTTTCCAGATTTCCTCGATCAAACAAGCATGCAGTCGCTCTCGAGGGGGGCTCGCGACGGAACTCAGCGTACTCCGTCGGCCCGCGACCCTCTCAAGCAAGATAGAGTAGTTTAATCACCCGAAGGTTCCCCGGCGAGTCCTGATGCCCGAAACGATTTACGAATCATCACGCAGGGCATCGACTTCAGGAGGAAGGTAACTCGCCGGAACCCTTTGACGGATTTGGGGTTGGGCCGGGTTTTCCGTAAACTTCCCCCGAGTCGAAGATCGGCTTCGAGGAAATCTCGAACGCGCCGTCGGAGTCAACTCGCCGGAAAAAGCATGATCGATAGCCTTCGTGGCAGGCGCCGCCGACCTGGCGGGCTTTGATCAGGACGACGTCCGCATCGCAATCGACCCAGATCGACTCCACATGCTGGACATGCCCCGAGGTTCCCCCCTTGTGCCACTCCTGCCGGCGCGATCGAGAATAAAAATAGGTCTGGCCCGTTTCCAGGGTCTTCTTGAAGGCCGACTCGTTCATCCAGGCCATCATCAAGACGTCGCCCGTCTCGGCATCCTGGACGATCGCCGGAATCAGCCCGTCCTCATTCCATTTGAGGGCGTTCACTGCGGATGAGGGTTTCGAAAGGTCGAGCAAGGGGATTTTCTTTCTTTCAGGAATTCCTGGAGCAGCCGGTTTCCGGGAGACATCCCGCTTGGGCAAACGCCGGCTTAGGATGCGTCGTCGAGCAGGGAGAGCAGGGCCTCGGCCCGCCGTTCGACCCCGCGCAGGTCGTCGTCAAGGGCCGCCTCGCAGGCCCATTCGAGGAAGGTCCGCGCGTCGACGGATTCGCCGTTGTCGAGGAGCGTTTCGGCGGCATCGAGCGCGACGACCGCCGGTTTCGGGTCGGAGTCGATCAGGGTGCGATACAGTTCGGCGGCGTCATCGGCCCGGCCCTGGCGGGCGAGGATCTCCGCACGCCAGGTGGTGAGCTGTCGTGCCTGGTGCGGAGTCGCTTCCGATTCGAACCGCCCGATCCATTCGATCGCCCGATCGGGCTGCCCCTGTTCCATCTCGCGGCGCACCAGGCAGGCGGCCAGGGGGAGGAGATCGACCCCCTGGCGGGCGTTCGCGGGACGCCGCATCAATTCCAGGGCGAACTTCTCGGCAAGGGCATCGTCCCGCAGGCCGTTGGCCGACTCGAACGCCGACGCGAGCCGGGCGTCGGCGAGCGAGGCGGGGTCCAGGCGGCCGAGCGTGTTCGAGGAGGCCGAGGCCAGCTCTTCGGGGTCGACGGAGTTGCCGTCCGCCGGCTCCAGCCCCAGGCGGACCCTCAAGCGGTCGAACGGATACCCTTGATAGAGAAAGCCGACGCTGGCACGGGTGGCGAGCTGTTCCTGAAACCGGATGATCCCGGTCAGCTTCGCCAGGGTCGTTCGATCGCCGTTGGCCGCCGGCCGGGATGCTTCGAGCGGCGAACGGCCGTCGAGCCCATGCCGCTTGCCGTGAATCCACTCGTTCTCGTAGTAGGACTCGACATGCTCGCGAGTCAGGCGATCGGTGACGGCCTGATCGAGCCCGCCGGGGAATCGGATGGTCCAAACCTGGGCGTCGAGGAACGGCAAGGGGAGGGGGGCCGCCTCGCGCCGGACGGGCCGATGTGCCAGGTCGAACACCTGGGCCAGCCGTTCCAGGGCCGTTTCCAGGGTGTCCGACCGGGGGCTTGAGAGCCGCAACGCTTCCGCCCCTTCGTAGACGGTCGCCAGGAGCGTGCTGCCGGTCGCGGGGGGGGCGGAATTCGGTTCGGCTTCCGGTCGTGGTTCCTCAAGGGTCGGCTGGTCGAGCCATTCGTAAATGACGACCGTGCTGGGGGCGATTGCGTCCGAGGTCGGGATGGCCGGCGTGGGGAGCGGCTTCAACCCCGGAAAATGATGTTTGAGTCGCCCGGAATCTTCGGCCGACCAGGAAATCGACGCGGAGAACCGAAGCTCATCGGCGAGGGACTCGGCCCCTTTCCCCTGGCGGAGGACCTCGGCCAGCGTCCAGGCCTCGGCGGCGGCCTGGAGGTCCGTGGCCGCACGGAGTGGCACGTAACGGTCGAGGCACGCGATCGCTTCGAGGTTCTGCCCATTCCAGCCCAGGCAGAGAGCCCGGTTATACCAGGCCTCGGCGTCGTCAGGGTCTTGCTCGGTGAGGTCGGAGAAGACCCCGGCGGCGCCGTCCAGGGCCTCGGGATTGGCGGTTCGCAGGCGGGCGTCCCATCGTTCGCGCTGCTCGGCCGTCCGCGGCGCCTGGAATCGATAGCGGGCGCGCGCGGCGGACGGCAGTTCGCCGGCCGATTCCAGGGTGCTGAGTGCCTTCTGGGCGGCCTGCGAATCGGGATCGAGGCGGATCGCCTTCTGCCAGCTCCCCCAGGCCGCCAGGGGAGACTGCTCGCGAAGGTGATCCCATCCTTCCCGGATGAGCGGAATGGCGATCTCGGCCTCGACGGGATTGGACGCGCGGTTCTCGGATTGGGCCATGTCTCTCACCGGCTCAATGGCCAGGCAGGATCAAGCGAGGACGATCGGCTCCCGCCGGGGCGCCGGCGGCGGTATCCGAGCCGGGAGTCCAGAGTGTCGAACCGCCCGATCCCGATCCGGAACCCGAATCCGGGGTCCAGATTTCCCCCTTGGTCGCCGACACGCCGAGGTATCCCGAAGAGGTGGTGACCCGGGGGCCGAACTTGCGGAGCAGGTACTGGAGGGGCCTGGGGTCGATGGCCGTTTCGCCCGGCCGATCGGGGTCGGAGACCACGCGCAGCAGGCCGAGGTTGACGAGCCGCGAGTTGATGATCTGCGACGCGGTCTCGTTATCCTGATACCGCTCTAGGATGACCGCCAGATCCGGGACCCAGTCTTCGGGCTGGTCGAACATCATGCGGACCTGGAGCTCGTGCAACTCCCAGACCGGGGCGAAGAGCTTGCGGTTCGCCCCGGATTCCTCCGCGCGGCCGCGGCGAATCCATTCCATCGCCTCGTCGCGCTTGAGGTCCCGCGCGGCGGAGAGGGCCAGCTCGCCGAACAGCTTGGCTTCCGGGATGCGATGCTTGCCGCAGAAGCCGGGACGCTTCGCGATCGCCAGCCCGGCGTGATGGAGGGCTTCGGCCAGGCCGAACCGATTGGCCCTTAAGTAAAGGGCTTCCAGCCGGGCGTCATCCAGTTGTTCACAGGGGACCTGCTCCAGCCGGGCGAGATGCAGCGTTTCGACATCGACGGTTGCCGCGT